>JAEYWW010000380.1 GCA_023428805.1 Armatimonadota bacterium
GGGTTCGACGAGGCCTTTGCCCAGGAGAATCGCTGAGGCGGTGAAATTGATGATGAGGCCGAGGACGTTTTTGATGGCGTTGTGGCGATGAATGTCGCCTTCGGCGATCAGCCCGAGCAATGAGAGCATCAGAATCCCCATCCCCGCCCCGAAATAGCCTCCATAGAGAGAAATGCCAAGTTGAAGAAACGCAGCGGGAGTTCGTGCGATGGTCCGCACCTCGCCAGAGCGGCGAGTGCGAAGCTTTTTCTGGAACGCCAAAAGGAGCGTCGCCCCCAAGATCAGGATTGGCACAACGATTCGGAAGACCTCTGCGCTGGTGTAGACCAGCAGCACCGCTCCCAAAGATGAGCCGATGAATGTGGGAATGAGCAGTCGCTTCAGGTCGTCCCTGACATCAGCCCAGTACTTTCGGAATCCCCACGCGCTCGACATTGAGCCGGGCCAGAGAGCAACCGCGTTGGTCGCATTCGCGCGCAGTTCCGGCATCTGCAGCCCCACGAGCACCGGAAAGGAAACCAACGACCCTCCCCCGGCAAAGGAGTTCAGGCCAGACGCGATGCATCCGGCGAAGAAGAGGAGAAGCAAGCCGAGCGGCGAATCGTAGTGCAGAAGAGCCCCGGTTTACCCCAGCACTGCCGGAGGGTGGGGTATCATCGGCATTCGAGCGCGGGAGTAGCTTAATGGTAAAGCTCCAGCCTTCCAAGCTGATTACGCGGGTTCGATTCCCGTCTCCCGCTCCAGCTTCTTTTTTTGCTTCAGTAATGTCCAGTCTGTCGTGCATATTCTCGGCGCAGCACTTGACATCCGCGCCTTCTAGTGCCCACAATCGTGATCAGCATTCGTTTGGTAGATATTCGTCTATGTAGAATGGGTTGCTTTACTGTCTGGGCTGTTTTGGTTCAGAAGATCGTCTAGAAAGATAAATGTTCAGGCCTGATATCGCCACAGCAATGGCTGCTTTTTTTGTTTCCAGGTCTCATGGGAACAAAATGAATGATCTGCGCCTGATGAAGCTCTTGTATCTGGCGGAGAGAGAGTCGATTTTTGAACTCGGAGCATCGTTTACAGGCGCCAGATTGCGGAGTCTGCCAAACGGACCAGTTCTGTCTGAATTTCTCGGCCTGATGAAAGGGGAGATGAGTGCATCAATATGGTCTGATAATTTTATCTTTGTGCCGCGAAGTGGCGCTGATTCAAATCACGTAGTCCTTAAAGGGAACATTGATCCATCAAATTACCTTTCTGAGGCTGAAATGGAAATTCTTGAATCCATTTGGGCAAAGCACAAAGAAAAGGATAAGTGGGCTTTAGTTGATCTGACCCATGAGTTTCCTGAGTGGGATAAGAGTGTCTCTATCAAGAATGCTTCTGTGAGGTCAAAAGCAATCTCAATCAAGGACATTTTGATTCGAGGCTACAATATGCAACCGGAGGATGCCGCTTCGCTCGCTAACTCCATTGAATATTACCAATCAATCTAGTCATGCCTGACAACCTATGTGAAGGTGCCGTTTACCGGGTCGATATGGAGGACGGCAAGCCTCCACACTATTGGATTGTCCTTTGTCGACCACGTCAAGATGGCACGTTCTTGACAATATCTATAACCGACAGGCATCACGCACGGTGGAATACAGACGTATGGGAGTATCAAGAAAGAATTACAGAGTTCCTTGAGCTCACTAAACCTTCTGTCCTCCAAGTGGCGTTCACAAAGATCGTCACTAAAAACTGGCTTGTTCGATACTCTGCTGAATTTATGGGGGTCGCGCCATACGAAGTAATCCAACGTGCGAAATGCAACTTATTCTGGTTCAGCAAATTTCTAAGACCAGAGCTTAGGCAATACCGAGATTTCTATGGCAAAAACTGGTCTGATCCTTGCTACCCCGATGAATCATCAGTTGAGAGTGGTTAACGTACCGCCTTTCGCGCATGTTCACGCTGTTCCTGCATGAATGAGGGTACGATCTCTCTTGTTGCGGGTGTAGTTCAACGGTAGAGCGTCAGCTTCCCAAGCTGAATGTTGCGGGTTCGAATCCCGTCACCCGCTCCAAATCTCATAGCTTCACGAGAGGACGTAGCCTGCGAAGAGGAAGCAGATCCCGATCACTCCGACGATCATGCCGAGGACTTGGAGCCACTTGAGGGGGTGGTCGTAATCCACGATGAAGTCCATGAGTGAATTGTCCTTCGATACTTCCTCCCAATCAGAACCGTAGTGCCAATCCTTCGACCTGTGGTCGGGAGTTCCAAAGTCGCGCTGGACGGCAACGTAGGCGATCACGCCGATGATGGTCATGACAATGCCGATCCCCATCTTCTGCGGCGGCGTCAGATCAGAAAAGAAGACCAGCACTCTTTCTTGAAATGCCGACGTCGCCCACATGGGGAGCCTCAGCGATGCTCGCCAGTCAACCGGCTGTTCGCGATCATTGCCAGCGGAACACGCTCTTCATGCTCCAAAAGTGATTCCAGAACTTCGCCATAGCGGGCGATGACTTCCAGCGCGGCGCTCTTCACCCCCGTTTCATGATGATCGTGGCTCTCGCGGCCACGGATCACGATCTCATCGTATCCTGCAACCTCGTCGGATGATACGTGCTTGAACCATTCCAATGCTTCATGCGGTTCCAGCGAAAGCTCAAGATGATTCATCTTGAGGAAGACAAGCAGGCCGACAAAGCCGCACCCATCGTTCCCAACAACAAACGGACGCAAACGATGAAAACCGTGCACGAGCCTCGCCGCCTGGCGGGGCAGATCGTGGCTGGTGCCGTAGCTGTATTGGCAGAACACGGCCTCCTCCAACTTGGCGTAGCTGTAGATTTGATTCTCCTTGGTCAACTCAAGATTGAGCCAGAGAAAATCGGGGACGGTGAGATAGCTCAGCTTCGCCATGACTGCGGATATGATTATGACAGTAGGGCCGCCATTTCGCGGCGGCCCAAGTCACCAGATCAGGGGCGTGCAGCCTGAACTGTGGTTGCCGAGGGAGCTTGATCCGCGTCAGCCGCTGAGCGATCAGAGCGGAGGAGACGCCCGGCGACAGGAATCTCCGGCAGCATCAACGGGCGAGTCGAAGGAGCAGGCGTGACTTCGACCAAACGACGAGCCTTGGGCTGGGCCGCTTCGACCGGAGCGACAGGAATGATTGGCAGATCGGGAAGAAGCGGGACCATTGCCGGCACCGACCGAGCAGCTTCAAGCGGAACAGTGACGCTTCTCGCCAGCGGGCCGACAGTCGAAGGTGGATTCCCCGTGCGATTGCTCGGCCCGGTTTTGACATGAATGGTTGCTGATGACTCGGAAGGCTGTGCCGCCAGAGGAACGATCACTTTGGCGTCCCGCTCCCTTGGTTGCGGGAGTGACGGCTTCACACTTTTCGGCGCGGCTTTCTCCAAGTCAACGACCTTGATCACGTCCGAGGTCGAAGCGGCTTCTTTCGGAATCAAGAATCCATCCTTGTCCACCACAAAGTCACTGACAAGCTTGGGATCCAGTTTTGTCATTTCTTCGGGCTTTTCGGGCCGAACGATGATGATGTCATCCCCAAGCTTGATCTCCTTTCCGTCCACGAGCACGTTCTGCACATCCTCGGCTCGCAGTGCGATTCCTTTGTGCCCATTCTTGGTGAAGGTTTTTCCGAGTGCAGACTCATCGACCGTCACGAAGACAGCGTCGGTGCTAGAATGTCGGGGAGCTTTGCTGACATGCAGTTGCTCAACAGAACTCGACTTGCGAGTCGTCACCGAAATGGGGATGACCGCAAGCGCAGAGACGAGAAGGGCCGCAATCGTTGCAACCGGGGCGGCCCCTCGGTTTTTGGGTTGTGTTGTTTTCATTTCACAGATTCTCCTGTGCAGTTGGGAAAAATTCTTGGATGCGGCTTGGATGGCAGTCGCCAGCGCCGGACTCCGTTCTGCGAATCGGATCAGCAGATTGCAGTAGTCCAGAAATTTGATCTGAGATCGCTCCAGCACAACCTCATCACACGCAGCTTCGCGATTCACACACCATTCGCGATAGGCCACCCAAACCAGCGGGTTGAAGAAGAAGAGTGTGCGGGCCGCCAGGGCAACATAACCTGCCCGAAGATCGCCATGCCGGATGTGCGCGAACTCATGGATCAGCACCGCGCGGATCGATTCTTCCGGTTCATCAAGCAGGCTCTGCGGGACATAAACAATGGGAGAGAAAAACCCGCGCACGCAGGGCGAAATCTCGCATTCGACAATTCGCACTCGGGGCTTCTTCACCCCGACAGTCTCGGCTGCTTCCAAGACAAAATCCGAAAACTCCACATCAGTCGTCAGCAAAGCGCCCATCGCTCTCCGCGACCTGACCTCGCGCCAAACTGACAGAGTCAGAATCGCACCGACACCGAGCAGCCAGGCCATCGCCGCCAAGGTTTCGACGCCTGCGCCGGGCTTCTCGGCTGGCGGAACCGCCGAATCAAGGACGGCGAACTCAGCAGGCTTGGGCTCGGGCAAAATTGCGATCTGGACCCCGCCCGCAAGCCCGACGAGAAGGTGCGCGAAGACCCCCACCCACAGCAGCGAGCGGAAGCGAGGCTTGACCCACCCCATGCGGCAGATCAGCCACACAAGACCGATGAGCACACTCGCCTGGATCGAGCATCCGGCGAGGCGGGCGAGAAATTCAGCGTGCGTCATCGCCCCTCCTCCGTTTGGCGGGCCAGCTTGCGAAGAATTTCCGCCTCTTCGGGAGTCAGCCTTTCCGATTCGGCGAGATATGCGGCCAGCAATGATGTGTCGCCGCCAAGAGTTTTTGCCACGAACTCGCGGACGAGATTCGCCAGGACAGATTGTGACTGGGCGGATGCGCAATAAGTAAATCCGCTGGGCTTCGCTTCTCGCTCAAGCATTCCCTTGCTGCGCAGCCGCTCCATCACGGTCTGAATCGTGGTTCGCGCATACCCTCTCGGTTCTCCAAAACCGCTCGCCGCCTCTCCGACGGTGAGCGGTCCATGCTCCGCGAAGTGCCGCAGCACCTCCAGCTCAAGCTGTCCCAACCCAGGCTTCTTGTTCATGATGACTGACTACCAGAGTAGTTATAGCATGTAACTACTCTGGTAGTCAACCGCAAGTTCCCAGGATTTTGCAGGAGCTGTCTAAGGCTTCGCGCACGACGGGTCCACTGCTTGAAGATGAATCTACTGAGAGGACTCCGGCCACACTTGACGTTCCCACTTGCGCGGCAGGGGCATGGATCGAAATCTTGATTCAATCATGGGGATGCGCCGGGATGGCTGCGGAAGGCGCTCTGCTCGGATATCTTTTGCCGCGACCCCAAACCAGATGCCGGGAGCAAACATCACTCGATGCTCGAATCTGCCGTCCGGCAGAACATCAGCCTCGTGGTAGGCAAGATCATACTTGTGCATTCTATGACTGGTCGTGCTTCTGCAGATTTCCTGAAGTGATTCCAGTTCCATGACTTGGGCTTCTGAATACTTAAGCCTGAGATCGGAATAACCCATCTGAAGATGCCCGCAACGCATGCGAATGACCAGGTCTGCCTTGGCTTCGTCATGCCAAACTTGCACGATCAGACCGTCCTCCAATCCGCAAGGTCGGACGATTTTCTGCAGATCAGCGGGGAGGCTTGATTCAATCCGATCAAGGTGCTTGCAGTATCTTTTGTAGACCTTGCCAAACCACCCGTCGAATCCACAGAATTTTTCGTAATCTTCGGCTTTGAAAAAATTCAATCAAGCATCATTCTAGGCTGCAGCCTCGCCGCTAAAGCATTGCGCTGGAGATCTCGCATTGAAATCAGTCGAACTTTGCTTTCAGCCGATTCAACGCCTCGCCCCATGCGGCTCGACAGCCATCGGCTTCGGGACGGTTTTGGATTCGGGTGGAGTTGACCGTGATCGCGGTCTTGCCGTTCTTGTCGGCGAGCATCGCGTCGATCAGCCAGTCGGAGACTGCACCAGTAGGACGCCAGATGAAGCGCACATCTTTGCCAGGGCGCAGGCGGAGCCATTTCCCCTGGCCGTCGGCATTGCCGAACTCCTCACCCTCGGCAGACCCGCCTGACAAGCCTTCGCCGAACCATTCGGAAAGTCCTGCGGGAGTTGAAAAAGCCGTGTAAGTCGCTTCAATCGGCGCATTGACCGTTTTGGTCGAGCAGATTCCGTAGCCTTCGGCGAGGCCATCCTTCTTGACCTGGCCCTTGTGGGATTCGTATTCGGTGGCGATGGTGGTCGCCCACCAGCCATCCTTATTCGTCATCTCATAGATGCGATTCACACTCTCCCGGCGGCCCAGCTTGATGCCGTCGATCTCATCGAGATAGGCATAAAGCTCGCCGATCGTGCGCCCGGTCGCAGCCTTGCAGGCTTCGTCGGTGTAGGGTTTTTCAGATTCAAAGTTAACTTTCATGTGCTTTCAGCAACCGTCACCAGCCGCTATCCTCTCGCCCACGTGGAGCGGCCCAGGTCGTGCCGTCGGAAATCAATCGCTCGAAATGCTCCCTTAGCTGGCTGATCGCCTGATCGAAGGGTTCGATGCTCCGCCAAGATCGGGCGAGCATGACGGCGCCTTCCATAACGGCGAGGATGTGGATCGCAAGGGCGCGGCGGTCGGTTTCCGCCGGCAGTCGGTCCTTCGCGAGCTCCAGGTTCTCCTCCATCGCGGCCACCCAGTTTTTGAAGTTTGTCAGCAGAAGTTTGCGGGCGTTGGGATGGGTGTTGACGAGTTCCAGCGCCAGGTTGCCGATGGGGCATCCCTGCTCGAATTCGAGAAAGAGAAGCATCTGGCGATAGCCGTCGAGAACGCCGAAGATGCGCTCGACTGGGTCGGAAACGCGATCATAGACCGGCTGGAGCAGGGCGTCCCAGATGTGATCCCGATACCACTCCAGCACGGCGATCAGGAGGTCTTCTTTTGTGGGGAAGAAGTGATAAAGGCTCCCGCTGTTGACCCCGGCGTGCTTGAGGATCTGGGCAACCCCGGTCGCGTGGTACCCCTGGATCATGAAGAGG
>JAEYWW010000043.1 GCA_023428805.1 Armatimonadota bacterium
GTTCGCATCGTGCCGGGCTGAGGCGGAAATCAGGGCTCCCCGAAGTCAAACAGGGGAGCAAGGTAAAACCGGAAGATTGATGAGCAGGCCGATTGTGATTGTGGGCGCCGGATTGGCGGGGCTTGTGTGCGCCCGAAGGCTTCACCGCGCGGGCAAGTCTGTCTTGGTGATTGACGGAGATTCCCGGCCTGGTGGACGCCTGAAGACGGACACCCTCAACGGGTTCCGCATGGACCGCGGATTTCAAGTCTATTTCTCGGCCTATCCCAACGCGGGCTTGGAACTGGACCTCAGCCGCTTGAACCTCAAGAAGATGGAGCCCGGAGCGCGGTTTTGGAAGGATCGCAAATTCCGTGAATTTCATCGTGAGAACGTCATTGAAATGAGCTTCGCCTGCATGACCGGCCGTTCTCTGGTGCCGCCGGGTGATCTGCTTCGGATGGGCGAATGGGATCAGGCCATCCGCAGGACTTTGACGGCCGATCTTTGGAAAGGCGAGGATATGACCGCCGAAGAACTGCTGAAATCAGAACGATTCAGCGATGCTTTCATTGATAATTTTGCCCGCCCCTTTTTCGGCGGCATCTTCCTTGACCGAAGCCTGAATGTCAGCGCGAAGATGTTCAAATTCATCTGGAAGATGCTCGGATCAGGAGACATCTGCGTCCCTGCGCTTGGCATGGAGGAGATTCCCAGGCAGATCGCGGAGCATATTCCCGCCGAGTGCTTCCGATTCCAAACGAGAGTTGACCAATTGGTCAAAGAGGGTGGACGTGTCACAGGCGTTCAGCTTTCGACGGGGGAAGTGATCGACGCCGAGTTCGTGATCGTTGCGACCGACAGCCTCGAAGCGCAGAGATTGACGGGATTCAAGGTCCCGTCGTCGTTCAAGACTTCCACAACGGTCTATTTTGATGCGCCTTCCGCACCTGCTGACGAAGCCATCCTTTTGGTTGACCAGGAAGGCTTCGGCCGCGTCAGCCACGTGATGGACATGACCCAGGTTTCCCGCGACCTCTCACCGAAAGGACGCCGCTTGATTGCAGCAACAATTCTCGGGATTGCGAATGAAGCGGACGCCCACCTGGCCAAGAATATCCGCTATGAAATTCAGCAATGGCTTCCGAAGGCAGGCGTTGACAAGTGGAGGCCGCTGAATGTTGTTCGACTTCCTTATGCCCAGCTTGATATGGCTCCTGGCTTCCGGGAGAATCAACCCGGCGCCGTGACATCCACCGAAGGGTTGTATCTGGCGGGAGAGTTCACAACGTACGGCAGCATTGACGGGGCGTGCTTGAGCGGTCGGCTCTGCGCCGAAGCGATCCTGACTGCTGCGGCAAAAGCAGCGGCATGAGAATCGGGGTTGTTGGAGGTGGAGTCGCGGGCTTGGCGGCGGCAAGGAGGCTGAAGCAAGCCAACCATTCGGTTGTGGTTTTTGAATCCCAACATCAATTGGGAGGCCGGGCCGCGACGGAGCGCATGGGTGCGTTTGTCTTCGACACCGGCGCGACCAGCGTCTGTCCTCGCGGGTTGGCCATCGAGCAGGCGATGCTTGCAGAGCTTGACCGGACGGATTTGATCCGCATTGATCGCCCGATTTATGTTCACGAAGGCAGACGGACTTTCCCGGGCGACCCGGCCAAGAACTCACTGGCTCGGTATGTCTACAAACCGGGCATTCAGCATCTCGCCAAACTATTGGCGGAGGGCTTGGATGTGCGCTTCGACACCACGATCACCGGCATCGATCCTCCCGCAAGTTCAGGAGATTCATTCGAGCTTTCGTGCGGCGAAGGGATCGGGGAATTTGACGCGGTGATTCTCACGGCTCCGGTTCCGGAA
The DNA here is from genome assembly GCA_023428805.1 of Armatimonadota bacterium. GTDB lineage: Bacteria > Armatimonadota > Fimbriimonadia > Fimbriimonadales > Fimbriimonadaceae > JAEYWW01. Next base: position 1,843 of record JAEYWW010000043.1, read on the forward strand.
ACAAGAGACCTCCTGGAAGCATCTGGAATTCGCCGCCCGCTTGACAACGCCTTCTACCGCCCGGTCATCAGCATCCTGCTCGGCTATGACCGGCCGCTTGATCGTCCCTTCCATGCCCTGATCGACCCCGAACAGGTTCATCCGTTGACTTGGCTGAGCATCGAGAGCCTCAAATCTCCGGGCCGTGCACCAGATGGTCAAACTGCTCTGGTCGCGCAGATGAGCGCGAGCTACAGTCGGATGAGGTGGGAATCTTCGGATGATTTGATTTTGCGGGAATCTTTAGTAGATGTGTCTCGTCTCTTGGGACAGGAGTTTTCGTCACCGACGGAATCTGCGGTTAGACGCTGGAAGCATGCCCAGCCGGAACAGACTTCGATCTTTGAACGGGTCAATCCTCCCGGATCGAAGCTGGTGATCGCAGGAGACGGCGTATTGGGCGGACGGATTGAATACGCGTACGAAACGGGAATCAAGGCGGCGGAACTCTTGATGGCATGAAGTGCCGCGGATGGGCTTGGGTGGCGCTCGCATTGTCGACGACGGCGATGGCGGGCGAGGTGAAAGTGACGGTGTCGGGCAAGGGAGGCTTGTCCGGTTCGGGGACCGTCGTGACCAAGCTCGATGACAAAGGCGGCCGCCTGCAGAGGACACGCATCCTGCTGAAATCCGAGAGCGGCCCATCCATGTCGATCTTCGACGAATCTCTCTGCTCTTCCACTGGCCGGCCCGTTCGAAGCCTGATGAAGTTTTCGCAGGGGACGAAAACGCTCCAATCCATCGGGATCGAATTCGGCAAGAATGGAGCCGTCATCAAAGTCAACAACTCGGGTGAGGCAAAGACCATCACCCGCAAGCTTCCAAGCGGGAAGCTGGAAGCCCCGAGTGATCTCTGGTTTGTCAAGACAAAGCCAAAATCGGGCGCGACGGACGAGTACTACCGAATCGATTCCTCCACGCTGGAATGGGAGAAGATCAAGGT
>JAEYWW010000142.1 GCA_023428805.1 Armatimonadota bacterium
CGCCCTCGTTGCTCTGGATTGAGAGCGACAGGCCGCCTCCGGCGGAAGTGAAAGCGGTCATATCTGCCCGCACTCCATGGAGTGTGCGATCATTCATGTCGCGCTTTGGAATGGGCACCGCGCCGCCCTTTTGAACCTCTTCGCACTGAAGTGCGGGAATCCGAGAGCCCCGCTGAAGCGGAGCGGTCCTTTCCGGCCCTGGGAGGGAGACGAGCCTCGCGGGAGCTCGGCCCTCCAGTCGTAGATTTCCTTGGAGGGCCGAACTCCTGTGAGGCCGTGCCCGCTTTTAATCCTCCTCAAAGCAGAAGCTCCAAGGTGCTCACTCCAGAGCTCGACCAAGGTCGAGCACTCCGACGGAGGTGCACTACCGTCCGTCTCCACGGCGATTCCCGACGAGGCTCACCCGCTTCAGGCAGGCAAATCAGGCGCGCGGCATAGGAATCAACTCTTCTGCAACGCAACGGTCCCGAGACACGTACGGGGACCAAGCAAAGGGGGCGGGGCGGGAAGGTAAAGTTACCTTCGTTGATCGGCGAGTGGATTGAACATTTGAGCAGGGGCGGTCCGGGGCCTCTTGGGCTCCGGCTGGAATTCTGGCTGGGGCTGATTCGCGTTCTGCTTCTGGTGCTCCCCATCCTGATGCTGGTGCCGGGCATGATCTGGTGGGAGCGTCGGTTCCTGAGCTGGATGCAGGATCGCATCGGCCCGAACCGAACGGGCAATGTCACTTTTCCTGACAAGCTGGCGGTTGGCCCGCTTGGCTTCATGCGCGGAAAGAAGGTCCGTCTCTTCGGGCTTCTGCAGACCATCTGCGACGGTGTCAAGCTCTTCCTGAAGGAAGACATCACCCCCAACTCAGTCGATCGCCTCGTCTATTTCGTCGCTCCTTGGCTTGCGCTTTTCCCGGCCTTCGCCATCGGTGGAACCCTGCCTTGGGGGCCATCTGAGGGCTTCTACGGACACCTGACTCCGGTTGCCGATATCGAGATTGGACTCCTCTATGTCCTCGCGATTTCCTCGCTCGGAGCCTACGGCGTCGTTTTGGCGGGTTATGCCTCCAACAACAAATATTCACTGCTGGGCGGCCTCCGAGCGGCGGCTCAGCTCATCAGCTACGAACTGGCGATGGGCGTCTCGCTTGCGGCGGTCGTGATGGCGACAGGAAGTCTCAAGATGACCGAAATGGTCAAAGCGCAGGAAGCTCCGCTCTGGGGCATCGAGTCGCTGAGCTTCCTCCAGAACTGGTTCATCTTCACGCCCTACGGCATCGTTTCTGCCATCGTCTTCCTGATCGCGGTGATCGCCGAAACCAATCGCGCTCCTTTCGATCTGCCTGAGGCCGAAAACGAACTGATTGCGGGCTATCACACGGAATACAGTTCCATGAAGTTCGCGGTGTTCTTCATGGGCGAATACGCGGCCATGTTCCTGCTTTCGGGCGTGTTCGCCGCCGTCTTCCTGGGCGGCTACAACATGCTGCCGTTCAATTGGGCTTATCTGGGCAGCACATTTGAAGGAGCGAAGGGTGTCTTCGACTTCCTCGGCATGCTGAACTATTGGCTTGCACCGCTGGTCTTCTTGGGCAAGTGCACGGCCGGTTTGAGCTTCTTCATCTGGCTTCGTGCAACCCTCCCAAGACTCCGCTATGACCAGTTGATGAACCTGGGTTGGAAGACTCTGTTGCCGCTGTCAGTCGCCAACTTCATCGTCGTGGGAATTTGGATCATCGCCTCGGCGATCTACGGTCCTGTCGGAGGCTTGGGGGCCTTCGTGGTTGCGGCGGCGATTGTCGCGGCTCTCTATTTGAACTTCGCGGCTGCGAACAAGAAGGCCGCCGATCCGCTGTATCAGCGGTCAATTGATATGGTCGAACCTTCTCCCGGTCAACGGACCGTGGCGATGGTGGACCCGAACAAAGCTTGAGAATGAGCGGGGTTGAGCCGAGGCTCAGCCCCGCAGACTGTCTGGAGAATGATGCATGACTTGGCTCAGAAGAGGAGCTGAACGTTGAGCGGGAACCAACTCGCCTTCGTGGTCCTGGCCTTCCTCGCCCTGATGGGCGCGGTGGGCGTGGTCGCGTTTGGCCGGAACCCCGTGCACTCGGCGCTCAGCCTGGTGTTCAACTTCATCGTGCTGGCGGTGATCTATTTCACCCTCGGCGCGCAGTTCCTGGGCATCACGCAGGTGATGGTCTATGCCGGAGCGATCATGGTGCTCTTCCTCTTCGTCATCATGATCCTCAAGCTCTCCTCGCGTGAGGAAGACCCCACCAAGACCAACAAGAAGGTGCCGGTTGTGGTCTCCTGGGCGTGCGGTGCGGTCATTTTCGGGGTTATCTGGGTTCAAGTGTTGATGCCGCTCTCCAATATCCGCTCGGCTACGCTCAGTCCCAAGTTTGGCGAGCCCCAGCCGATCGGCCTGATCGTATTCTCCACCGGAGCGTGGCCGCTCGTGGTTGCAAGCATGCTGCTCCTTGTCGGAATCGTGGGCTCCGTGATGCTTGCGAAGAGGAGGATGTGATGGAGACGACTCAGTACCTCGATCCCGTCAATTCCGGCCAAGTGCCTCTGGTTTGGTATCTCGGCCTCGCACTGGCGATGTTCGTCATCGGCGGTGTCGGCGTCGTCTCGCGACGCAACCCCGTTGTCGTCTTCATGTGCATCGAATTGATGCTCAACTCGGTGAATCTCACGTTCCTCGCCTTCGCGAAGTACATGCCGATGTTCCAGACAGCGGACAAGGCGTTCGCTTCGGGAATGACGGGCGAAATGATGGTGATCTTTGTGATGGCGGTCGCAGCCGCCGAGGTCGCCGTCGGACTGGGAATCATCATGGCCATCTTCCGGCTTCGCAACGAAGTCGATGTCGACGATATGAGCATGTTGAAGGAGTAGGAGAATGGATTTCAATCTGATTTGGCTTGTCATCTTCCTGCCCCTGATGGGCTCCATCATCCAGGCTCTCACGGGCAAGGCGTTCGTCAATGCGCTCGGTCCGAAGAAGGGCAAGGCGCTGATGGGATTCCTCGCCATCGCCTTCATCGGCCTGGCCTTCGCCATCGCCTTTCCGATCACGGCTGAACTCTACAAGATGCCGGAGACCGGGCGAAGCGCGGTGGTCAATGTCTTCGACTGGATCACTCTTCAGAGCATCAGCATCCCATTCGAGCTGCGGATTGACCCGCTCTCGATGACGATGGCGTTGATCGTGACGGGCATTGGGTGTCTGATCCATGTTTATGCCGTGGGATACATGTTCGAGGACCGCGATTTCACGCGGTTCTTCACCTATCTCAACCTCTTCATCGCCTTCATGCTGGTGCTGGTTCTCGGCAACAATCTGCCGCTGCTCTTCATCGGCTGGGAGGGCGTGGGCGTCTGCTCCTATCTGCTGATCGGCTTTTGGTACAAGGACCTCAAGAACAGCAAGGCGGCGAACAAGGCTTTCATCGTCAACCGCGTCGGCGACTTCTTCCTGACGCTCGGCATGTTCTGGATCGTCCTGCTCGTGGCGCAGCACAAGGATGCCGCAGGAATCGTCGATCCGCGCTGGCTCAGCTATGACGTGCTGATGCCGCACGCGCTGGAGATCTTCCGATCTCATCCCAACGAGACTTTTTGGATCGCCATTCTGCTCTTCGGCGGCGCGGCGGGCAAGTCGGCTCAGTTCCCGCTCTATGTGTGGCTGCCCGATGCGATGGCGGGTCCGACTCCGGTTTCGGCCCTCATCCACGCCGCGACGATGGTCACCTCGGGCGTCGTGCTCTTGAACCGCATGTCGCCGATTGTCTCGATGTCGCCCTTGGCAATGTCCATCATCGCGCTGGTCGGTGCGCTCACTGCGCTCTTTGGCGCGAGCATCGCTTTCGGGCAGACGGACATCAAAAAGGTTCTCGCCTACTCGACGGTCTCGCAACTCGGCTTCATGTTCATCGCCTGCGGCGTGGGCGCGTTCTGGGCGGGCATGTTCCACGTGATCACCCACGCGTTCTTCAAGGCCCTGCTGTTCCTCGGTTCCGGTTCGGTCATCTACGCGATGGCCCACAACCAGGATATGCGGAACTATGGTCGGCTGAGCAAGTGGATCAAGATTACTTTTGGGCTGATGATGGTCGGTTTCCTCGCGATTGCGGGCGTTCCGTATGCCTTCAGCGGCTTCTGGTCCAAGGAGGCGATTCTCGGCAATGCCGTCAACGACCATGTGACTCTGCAAATCTTCCCCGGCATGACCGCAGGGGCATTGGCGGGATGGATTGGGTTCGGTGTCGCGCTGATGACGGCGTTCTACATGACCCGCATGATGATGCTGACCTTCTTCTCCGGCCCAGAAAGGTGGCTGGCAATTGAGCCCGGGCACCACCACGATGACCACCATCACGGGCACCACGATCATCACGACGAGCATCATCATCACGGGCCGGATGAACACGGGTTCTTCTATGCGGACAACGAAGTTCCGGCGGAAGAGCACGAGCACCATCACGATCTGGACAAGACGCACAAGCCGAAAGAAGTGCCGTTCCTGATGAATGCACCGCTGATCATCCTCGCGGTGTTCAGCCTTGGAATTTTCGGTTGGAAGATGGAGGATGGACACTTCCTGCAGAACTGGCTCAAGCCGCAGATGACAGTTTCCGCCAGCACTCACAACGAGGGGCACGGAATCGAACTGCATGGCGAGGAAGCCGGGCACGGCGGCGAAGCCGCTCATGCCGAAGAGTCGCATGGTGAAGGCGAGCATGGGGAGGAGGGAGCGCATCATGTGCCGCACCTGCTTCTCGTCGGCCTCTCCTTCGCAATCGTCATCTTGGGCATCGGCGCGGGAATCGCGGTCTACGGCAAGAAGCTCCCCGAGAAGGAAGGCTGGGACGAATCCAAGTGGAGCAAAGTCCGGCTTTGGGCCAGGAATCAATGGGGCTATGACTGGTTGGTGACAGATGGTTCGATTAAAGTCGGCGGTGCGCTCGGCAAGCTGATCCGAATCATTGACGAAAGGCTCGTAGACGGAACGGTTGATTTGGTGGGCAAGGCTTCGGCCGCACTGGGCAGCGTCTTCCGAAAACCCCAAACCGGCCTCGTGCGCGGCTACGCGCTCATGATGGAAATGGGCGTCGCCGCCATCTTCTTCTATTTGATCTACACGCTCATGAACATGAACGGAGGGATGCGCTGATGGGCCTCCTCTCAACGCTGCTCGCCCTCCCGATCATCGGTGCGTTGCTGCTGCTCTCCATGCCGGAGAAGTTTGACAAGGCGATCAAGGGCTTTGCGATCTTCTTCACGGGTGCGATTTTCGCAGTTTCGCTTGGGCTTCTCGGCCAGTTTGAGGCGGGCACCTACCACTTCCAACTGATGGAGCAGATGACCTGGGCGCCGCAGATCGGGGCTTCGTTCAAGCTCGGCGTGGACGGGATCAGCTTCTGGATGATCCTGCTGACGACGCTCCTGACGTTCCTCTCGTGCATCTTCAGCACCTATGTGAATACGCGCATCAAGGCGTACTTCACGATGATTCTGCTTCTGGAGGCGGCAATGCTCGGCGTGTTCCTGTCGCTCGATCTCCTGCTGTTCTATGTGTTCTTCGAGTTCTCCCTGATCCCGATGGGCATCATGATCGCCGTCTGGGGCGGTGAGAATCGCAAGTACGCCGCGCTCAAGTTCTTCGTCTACACCTTCGCCGCTTCAATCTTCATGCTGATCGGGATCATCATGATGGCGCGGCTGAACCAGCAGGCGGGCGGTGCGTTCACGTTCGATCTCATTGAGATTCAGAGCAATGTCGCCAACGGCTCGCTCTGGGCGAATGCGATGCAGATGCAGCCGCTGCTCTTCTGGGCGTTTGCGCTGGCCTTCATGGTCAAGACGCCGATGTTTCCGTTCCACACCTGGCTGCCTCACGCCCACACCGAAGCTCCGACTGCGGGTTCGATCATCCTGGCGGGCGTGTTGCTGAAGATGGGCACTTACGGCGTCCTGCGGTTCCTTTTGCCCTTGTTCCCGGAAGCGTTGCAGCAAAACATACCGATCCTGATGACGCTCTCCGTCATCGGCATCATCTACGGCGCGATTGTCGCCGCGATGCAGGATGACGTGAAGAAATTGGTCGCCTATAGCTCCGTCTCGCACATGGGGTTCGTGATGCTCGGCATCTTGAGCCTGCACCACACGGGCGTGATGGGCGGCGCGTATCAGCAGATCAACCACGGAATCAGCACGGGCGCATTGTTCCTGCTGATCGGCTTGATCTACGAGCGCATCCACACGCGCAAGTTCGCCGACATGGGCGGGCTCAAAGCGCAGATGCCGGTCTTCGCCGCGCTCTTCCTGATCGTGATGCTCTCGAGCGTCGGGCTGCCGGGCACGAATGGCTTCATCGGCGAATTCCTCGCGATGATGGGCGCATTCCAGACGGGCTTTGCCGGACAGTTTGGACTCTCGCCGATCTATCCGATCTTGGCGGGCACGGGCGTCATCTTGGCGGCGGTTTACCTGCTCTGGATGTTCCAGAAAGTCTTCTACGGCGAGATCACCAATCCGAATCTGAAGCGGCTCAAGGACCTCAAGCCTTGGGA
>JAEYWW010000173.1 GCA_023428805.1 Armatimonadota bacterium
GTTATCGCCGAACCGATGCCCCTTGATTTTGGGTGTCCTGCCGCTCAAGTCCTTGCCGTTGAACAATTCAGTCCATCCAGCGTCCTGAACCGGCGATTGGGATGCGGCGATCAGAAGCAGAGTGGCGACAGGTGTCAGCATGACTTTCCTATTCTAATCCAATCGCACAATCCCGCATAATTGAAGCGCCTTTCTTCGGAGTCGATGTCATGAAGCCTCTGCTTATCTTTTCATCATTCGCAACCCTTGCGGCGGGCATTTTCCTGCAGAAGGAGCCGCCTGCAAACTTGAAGGGGCACAATGGCTCGCTCCAGGCCGCCCAGAGCTTCACCGCCAAGGTCGCCGTGACTCCCATCGGCGGAGCTCCCTCCGAAGTTCTCGTGACGTTCAACCGGTCTGGGTCATTCCGAATCGAGGATGCGGCAGGCTTCACGCTCTACGACGGCGCGAAGGTCTACCGCTACGACAAGAAGTCGAACACCTACACCGAAGCAGAGACCGCGAAAGCGGATGCGCTCAAGCTGGCAACGATCGACGAAGCCTGGCCGTGGGGAGCATTCTACGGCAACACCATTTGGGCGAATGTCTCCAACGCCACCAAAGGCAAAGGCCGGAACATGCGGGGAACTTTGGTCACCGAATACGCCCTTTCCCGATCCGAGCAGAATGCGCCCGCAGTCACGCTTTTTGTAGAGGACAAGACGGGCATCGCCCGAGGCTTCAGCTTCAAATCTGCCAGCAAGGATTTCGTCGCATTTGCGACCGAAATGACGGTGGGGAAAGAAGAGCTTGCCGAAACCCTCTTCGCCTTCTCCCCGCCAAGTGGAGCGGTTAAGGGCGAAATTCCGGTGGTGGAGGAGAACGGCTGGGCCAAAGTGAGCGGCATTTTCCGGAGCAGTTGTCTTCCCTGTCATAGCGCGCAGAATCGCCGGGCCAACTATGACCTGAGCTCCTACGACGGCATCAGAAATTCTCCCGGTGCGGTCAATGTCGAAAACCCAGACGAGAGCTTTGTGATCCGCTCGTTGCGAGGCGACAGAGCACAGCAGATGCCGAAGAACAAAGCTCCGTTGTCGAAGGAGCAGATTCAGGTCATCTACGACTGGATGAAGGCTGGAGCCAAGAAATAAAAAAACTCCCGTGACACTCACGGGAGCCAGTCATTGCGACGAGAAATCGTCTTACTGAGGAGTCGTCTCGCTCTGTTCGCCGCCTGCGCCCTCTTCATTTGTCGTGGCCGGCGGCGGAGTGGTGCTCTCGGACTTCGGAGCCTCGCTCTCGCCCCGATTCTCGATGATGACCGGGTTGCTGGGCGGGTTGATGATGGTGGTGTCGCCTTCCTTCGGAGCCGGCGTGCTGGAATTGATGATCGTCGGCGCGCCTCCCGAATTGTCCATCGGCCTGAACATGATGAATCCGATGGCGAGCATCGCGATCACCACCATGGCGAAGACGGCGATGATGACTGCTGTGTTGGAGTTGTTGGCCGGGACTTCCTCATATTCGGTGACTCGGTTGTATTCATTGTAAGTAGCCATTGCGGTAGTTCTCCAATCCCGCCGAGGAGGCAGGTTTCTATCGCATGTGACTACTCTGGGGCAGGTCTCGGAATCGCATCAATTTGGGTCTTCTTATACTTTTCTGATCTGACTCTAAGCCTTTTTTAGAGCGGTCCACCGGGGGGATTGCATAATCGGAGGCGATGTCGCTCTACTCGTCTCTTCTGCGCCCATTCCTCTTCAAGATGGACCCGGAAAAGGCGCATCACCTGGGCATGAGGGCGATTTCCGGCGGGTGGGTGAAGGGAGGCGTCTTCGACCATCCCAGACTCGAAAAGGAGTGCTTTGGAGTTAAATTCCGCAACCCAATCGGGCTTGCGGCGGGCTTCGACAAAGACGGTGTCGCCATCGACCAGTGGAAGAATTTCGGCTTCGGATTCATCGAGGTCGGCACAGTCACAAAACACCCGCAGCCGGGCAACGACAAGCCGCGGCTCTTTCGACTCCCCGAACACAAGGCGCTGATCAACCGCATGGGCTTCAACAACCACGGAGCGGATGAACTGGCAAAACGCCTCTCGATGGCGAGCCCGGGTATTCCAATCGGAATCAACATCGGAAAATCCAAAATTACACCTCTCGAAGAAGCCGCCGAAGACTACGCCTACTCTTTCGAGAAGCTGCGGCAGTTTGGCGACTACTTTGTTGTGAATGTCAGTTCTCCCAACACTCCGGGGCTTCGCGAGCTGCAGGACAAGACATTTCTCACCAAAATTCTCTGGCGCCTGAAGGAGATTGACTCCACAAAGCCGTTGTTTGTCAAAATCGCCCCGGACCTGACCGATGAGCAGATCGCCGATGTTGCGCAAGTCGCGATGGACCTTCAATTGACCGGTGTCATCGCCACCAACACCACGATCAGCCGGGACATGCTTCCAACTGACCCGAACCTTGAAGGCGGGCTTTCTGGAGCCCCTGTCAAGGCCAAATCCGATGATGTTTTGAGGAAGCTGATGGAGCACGCCGCGGGGAAGCTCGTCCTCATTGGAGCAGGCGGAGTCACAACCGCTGATGATGTCCGGTCCAAAATGGAAATCGGAGCGGATTTGGTGCAGATCTATACTGGTTGGATTTACGGTGGGCCAAACTGGGTGCCCGACGCCTGCCGCGCGCTTGCCGCAATGCCGGCGATTCGGAGCACGCCATGATTTCGACTCTTGCATTGGCCTCTGTCCTCACGGCGCCTGCAGGGACAGCCGTGATGATTCACGGCGCGGGCGGCGGGGGCTGGGAATACGACTTCTGGCGTCCGGTCTTCGCGCGAAATGGCTGGAATGTCGAAGCCCGCGACTTGGTGCCGGAAAACGGTGATCTTGCCCAAACCACCTTCGATGACTATGTGAAGCAGGTCGGCGGATGGCAGAAGGACGCCCCGCGGCCCCTGATCCTCGTCGGAGCCAGCATGGGAGGCGGGATCGCGCTCAAGGCGGCGGAGACACTCAGACCCGACGCGATCATTCTGGTCAACTCTGTCGCCCCGAAGGGATTCCGCGAAGCCCGCGACACCAGCGATATCCCCGACATCATCCGCTGGGCGGACGGCCCGCTCAAAGACACGGAGGATTCCATGCCCGACAGCGACCGACGGACGATCCTCTGGGCATGGAAGAAGTGGCGAGACGAGTCCGGCCAGGTCGTGCGGACTCTGCGTTCTGGGTTGGAGGTTGAAAAACCCAAATGCCCCGTTTTGGTCATCATCGGGGAAAAGGACACAGACATCCCGCCCGAAGTCAGCCGCAGAGTCGCCGAAGCGTATGGCGCGGATGTTCATTTCTATGCCGGAATGAGCCATGTCGGCCCCCTGCTGAGCACCCGGGCGAACGAGGTGGCGGTGGCGGCCCAGGAGTGGGTGGCGCGGCGGATGTCAGACCGCCGGAAATAGCGGGCTTCCTCGCCCGCACTGCTGCCAGCTTCCTCAGGTACAACTTCCTTATTCTCCATGAGCCTGCCTATCGAAGAGCTCACCCCCCGACAGATCGTCCAGCGGTTGGACGCCTACATTGTCGGTCAAGCCGCCGCCAAGCGAGCGGTCGCCATCGCGCTCCGCAACCGTTTTCGACGCCAGCAGCTTTCCCCCGAAGACCGCGCGGAGGTCATGCCGAAGAACATTCTCATGATCGGCCCGACCGGCGTTGGCAAGACTGAGATCGCGCGCCGCTTGGCGATGCTCGCCCAAGCGCCCTTCGTCAAAGTCGAGGCGACCAAGTTCACCGAGGTGGGTTATGTGGGGCGTGATGTCGAGAGCATGGTCCGCGAACTTGCCGCTTCGGCTGTCAGGCTGGTCGAAGCAGAAAAGCTGGAGCAGAACCGCCAGGCCGCCCACGACGACGCTGTGCGTCAAGTAGCCGAGATGCTCGCCGATCAGGAGGAGCGGGAAAATGGACTCGGGGTATGGGGGCAATCGACCTTTTTCAGCCGCCCGTTTTCAGAAGAGGAGATTGTCGAATCTGAGCCAGTTCAGGAGGAGGCAGAAAGCCACGAAGATCGGGTTGAACGCTACGTCCGTGAACTGAACGACGGCGGGCACCGCGACAAGAAGGTAGGGGTCGAAGTTGAAGAGAACGGCACTCCCTTCATGCAGGTCTTCACTCCTCAAGGCATGGAGGAGATGGGGCTGGATTTCAATCAGCTCATGGGACGCAAGAGCTACGCGACCCGGGATTTTGACGTGGAAGACGCCATCGACATCCTCGCCGAAAAGGAAGTCAAGCGCCGCATCGGACAATCCAACATCCACAAGGAGGCGCTGGAGCGAGCCGAGCAGACGGGGATCATTTTCATCGACGAGATCGACAAGATTGCGATGAAATCTGGCGGCGGAAGCGGCCCCGACGTGAGCCGCGAGGGCGTGCAGCGCGACCTGCTGCCGATCATCGAAGGCTCGACGGTGCCGAGCAAATTTGGGCCGATCAAGACCGACCACATCTTGTTCGTATGCGCGGGAGCATTCCACGAGAGCCAGCCCAGCGACCTCATCCCCGAACTCCAGGGCCGGCTGCCGATCAGGGTTCAGCTCGACGGATTGGGCAAGGCCGACTTCAAGCGAATTTTGAAGGAGCCCAAAAACTCCATCACCCGTCAGTATCAGCAGTTGCTGGAAATCGACGGAGTGAGATTGAACTTCCTCGACTCCGCACTCGACGAGATTGCGAACATCGCGCAGGAAGTGAACGACAAGACGGAAAACATCGGCGCCCGGCGACTACATACTGTTGTCGAACGATTGCTGGAAGACTTGATGTATGAGGCGCCGGACTGCGGAGAAAAATCCCTTGACATTGATGCTCCCTATGTCCGGGAAAAATTAGGCAAACTGGCGACTGACGATGGTTTGAGTCGGTCGGTTCTCTGATTGATGATGGAGGCTTGAGATGGCGGAACAGGTGCAGCCGAAGAAGCGGCGTGAAGTGTCGATTGTCATCAAGATATTGGTGATCCTTCACCTCCTCGCCATCTTCTCATGGTCGCTGCCGAATCCCCCCAAATCTCTCTACAATATCCCGGCCACTCCCGAGCTGGTGATGAAGCATCCGCTTGACTATTTCTATCTTACGAATCACACTTTCAGGTGGGGCACTTCGCGCGGAGGAGACAGTCAATTTCGGAAATATCTTTGGGCCACAGGAACGTGGCAGGCGTGGAATATGTTTGCCCCGAATCCGTCGTCTTATGATTCATATTACGATGCGGAGATCACCTACTTGGATGGCACGAAAAAGATCGTCCCCTATCCCCGCATGTACACGATGTCGCTTGGAGAGAAGTACTTCAAAGAACGGTATCGAAAGTTCACGGAGCATTTTGACAATAATGAAGGGAGCTGGAAATGGCCGACCCTTGCCCAATGGATGGCCTACATCTCCTACGATGACCCCAATAATCCTCCCACCTTAGTGGTCATGCGAAGGCATTGGCGCAATGTCAAGCCCATGAATGAGACGCCCCAGGCAAACTACAACGATTATTCTTTCTTTCGATATGTTGTTGATAGAAGGAAGCTGATTGCTGACAAAAAGCTGGAGAAGTGATGAAATTTCTTCGAAGTGCAAACGATTGGCTTTTTGGATGGGGTTCGGCGGCGACCGTATGCCTTTTCCGCATTTTGATCTGCGGGTTGGCGCTAGTCAATTTCCTGATGATCTCAATTGATTTTGAGACATGGTTCACTGAACGCGGGCTCCAGCCAGCATCGTTTTACGAACGCTGGGGAGGTGGTGTTTGGCGCATCAATCTTCTGTATCAGGTGACCGATGAGCGTGTGACTCTCGCGTTCTACATCGGCGTTGTCCTCCTTGCCTTGCTGAGCACATTGGGGCTGTTTTCCCGGGTGGTTGTTCCGCTGCTGGCAATCGGAGTTGTCACACTTCACCACAGGAGTCCCGATATTCTGCATAGCGGGGACACGCTGCTTCGCAATATGCTGATCATCCTCAGCTTTGCCAATACCGGAGCCTATTATTCTGTAGATGCATGGCTGAAGCGGAGAAAGAATCCTGACTATCTCCCTGCCGAGGTTTCACTTTGGCCGCAGAGAGTGATGATTTTGCAGCTCTGCATCGTGTATTTGACAACTGTGCTCCACAAGGCCAATGGCAATCTTTGGCGGGACGGCACGGCTATTTGGTACAGTTCCAACCTCTTGGAGTTTGAGCGGTTTCCTATGCCTCCGTTCACCAAGGAGATGCCGTATATCAAAGTTGCGACATACTCCACTCTCATCGTTGAACTGGCTTTGACAACTCTTGTCTTTTCCAAGCCATTGCGAAAATGGGTGCTCCTCGCTGGTGTGGCCCTTCACGCTGGCATTGAATACTCCATGAACATCCCGCTGTTCGCTGTGATCATCGTCTCCTGTTACGTCAATTTTTATGAGGGGGAGGAAGTCCAAGCATGGGTGGCAAAAATGAGGGCCAAACTTCCAAGAAAGGAGGAGAAAGATGCAGCCGCGACGCCCGCGCCTTCGTGATCTTCTTCCCGCAAAGAAAGTCAAGACTCCCGGCTATGGAATCTCGGGACATTTCTATCTTTCTGTTCTCGCCAACACCGCCACGCTTCCGCCCCTTTTGACCGTGGTGAACCCCAACGGAGACGCCGGCGCGCCAAAAGGTTTTGGAGTGCCTCTGCGGGCGGATGCGGACAAGGAATCACTCACGCAGCCGATGCCTCGCGGTCATTACGCAATCGCATCCCCCGATCAAAAAACCGTTCTCCAAACAACCGTGATTCCGGTGGAGGAAGCGGGCTTTCAGCCGGATCCTTTCCTCAACAGCGAAAGCGGCAAAGCGCTCCCTGAGGATGAGCGCGCCCGCATCAAAGCTGCATGGCATCTCGTGCAGCTCACCTTCAAATCTTTCGATCCGACGATCTACCCGGCGCTGGATTTTCTGCTCGTCATCGCGCGGCGTTTGGGAGAATTGACCGACGGCATCATCGCCGACCCCATCTCGCAGACTTACAAGCTTCCGTCTGACTTGATTTCCGCCCGTCCTGAGTCGGAAAAGTTCTCAGTCCAAGATCACGTTGCGGTCAAGAGCCGATTCGATCAGGGGAGGCTCCATTGCCACACCCTCGGACTTCAGAAATTCGGTCTCGCCGAGTTCGAGATGAGTGGTGTGCCGACGGAGATTCCGGATGTGGCAGAGCGTTTTCTGCTCGGGTTGAGCAAGACGTCAATGAACGGCGTCAAGATCGAGCCGGGAGAGACTGCCGGAAGTCCAGCCCGCCCCATTCAGATCGCAGAGGGCGGATTTGACAAGAGCCTTTGGGAAGGGATCCGAGTTCTGGAACTCATTCCCGAAGGCGGCTGGGCGATCGAGGAATCGCTGCTGGCGTGGAGCGCCGAAAACCCATGAGAACGGACTTCACCGACATCCTTCACTCTGTCTCTGGCTCATCTTTGGCAGGAGCAGAACTGCGCCACTTTGCGATGCGGCAACTGGCCAATCTTCCTCATTACAACTGGAGCGGCATCTACCGATTGGAAGGCGAGACCCTCGTCCTGGACGAATACGTGGGAGCGGAGACCGACCATACGCATATTCCCGTGGGTCGGGGAGTTTGTGGAACCGCCGTCGCCGAAGACCGCAACCAAATCGTGGAGGATGTCACGAAGCTGGACAACTACCTGGCCTGCAGCCTGACAACCAAGTCCGAAATTGTTGTCCTGATCAGGAGGGACGATCAAGTCATCGGGCAGATCGACATCGACGGTCACGAAATCGATGCCTTCGACCAGGAAGACGAGCAGTTCCTGGAGAAGCTGGGCGACCTGCTCGCCCAGCGGTGGAATTGAGCAAGCCTATTTCACAAAAGCCACGCCGTCAATTTCAATCCCATAGCCGTAGTGCAACGGCGAAACCGGAACGATGGCTCGCGCCGGACGATGCGAACCGAAGGTGTCTGCAAAGACCTGGTTGACGATCCCCCATTCGCCGCCGTCAGCAATGAAGATCGTGACCTTGATGACGGAATCAAAATCTCCGCCTCCTGCCCGGACAACTGACAGGAAATTCGCCAGAGCCTGTCTTGTCTGCTCCTCCATCGACCCGGGATTGCCCGGCTTCTCACCCGGAATGATGGGGAGCTGACCAGA
Source organism: Armatimonadota bacterium (assembly GCA_023428805.1). Classification (GTDB taxonomy): domain Bacteria; phylum Armatimonadota; class Fimbriimonadia; order Fimbriimonadales; family Fimbriimonadaceae; genus JAEYWW01. The sequence goes on from JAEYWW010000173.1 coordinate 8,152, forward strand.
GACATAAATCATCCCCCCATGTTCGATGCCTGGCGTGTAGTGCCCGCCCGGAACAGGCAATCCTTCTGTGATCGTCTTCATTCAAACAACCCTGCGGCGAATTGATCCGCGTCGAAATCTTCCAGGTCTTCGGCCTTCTCGCCGACCCCAACCAGTTTGATCGGAATGCGGAGCCGATCCCAAACTCCGATCAGCGCGCCTCCCCGGGCAGTTCCATCGAGCTTGGACAAGATCAGGCCCGTCACTCCCGCCGTCTGCCCAAACTCCTCCGCCTGACGGATCGCGTTCTGACCGGTGTTGGCGTCGAGCACCAAAAGAACCTCCTCTGGGGGGCGTCCGTGCGCCTTTTCGACAACGCGGGAGACTTTGCCCAGCTCCTGCATCAAACCCGCTTTGGTGTGCTGGCGTCCGGCGGTATCCGCCAGGACAAATTCGGCTCCTCTCGCCTGGGCCGCTTTGACCGCATCGAAGATCACTGCCGCAGAATCGGCCCCCTGGCGAGATCGGACAATTTCGCTGCCCGTCCGCTGCGCCCAAATCTCCAACTGATCAATGGCTGCCGCCCGGAAAGTGTCTCCCGCCGCCAGAACAACCCGCTTGCCTTGGCGGGTCAGGCGATGGGCGAGCTTGCCGATGGTGGTCGTCTTTCCCGCTCCATTCACTCCGACGAACAGATACACCGTCGGGCTGGTGGCGGCGACTCTCAGAGCCGAATCCGCGTCCTGTCGAAGCCGGTCGGCGATGGCCTGCTTCAGCCTCGCCTTCATCGCCTCCGGTTCGGTGATCTTCTCCCGACGGACGGTTTGTCGAAGCTCCTCAAGGATGTCCTCCACGACGGGGAGGCTGGCGTCGGTCAGCAGAAACGCTTCCTCAAGCTCCTCATAGAGTGCGTCGTCAATGACGCCCCTTCCGAGCATGCGGTCGAACCGCTGCATCAAGCCTTTGAACACCGACATCGGTTGAGTCAGTATGGCAAACACCCTGTTGGATGGCAGACCTTGGACTGAACCCTGAAAACAAGCGTTCAATTCTCCGACAATTCCAAGGATGGATATGCTGCGCCCGACCGCCTGGTCTGACTCCGAGCATGGGGCCGATACGACGAGGATCATGATTCCGCCTGCGCTCCGCTGGAAGCGGCTGGGTGATCTGCTCGTGGAATTGGAGGCGATCACGCCCGATCAGCGGTCCCTTGCCGTCGAAAAGCAGCGGGAAACGGGCGAGTCTCTGGGCCAGATCCTCATCGACTCGAATTTCATCAGCGAGCGGATGCTGCTCAAAATCCTGGCGGCGCAGAAGGATGTCGTCCCGGTTCATCTTGAAGACCACGAGATGAACCCGGAACTTCTGGAACTGTTGGATGCAGAGTTCTGCCGCCGCAATCAGTGCCTGCCTGTTGTGCTCGTGAACGGCCGCCTCCTGGTTGCAATGCGAAATCCTTTGGACATCGAGGTCATCGACCTGATGGAAACTCGCACAGGCTACCGGGTTGAACCCGCTTTGGCCAATGTCAAGCGGCTTGAATCAGCCGTGGACCAGGCATACGCCCGAGATCGTCGAGATCATCAGGCCAAAGTCGATGAACTGGTTCAAGGCGCGCTGGGATTGGTCAGCACGAACCGTTCCTCTGGCACCCAGTCGCAGAACCTGGAAGAGCTTGAAGCCGAAACACGTCCTGTCATCGGCATCGTCAACAAGATCATCGCCGACGGCATCCGCATGAAGGCGAGCGACATCCACATCGAACCTACGATCAGCGGGCTCCAAGTGCGCTATCGCATCGACGGTCGCCTGCTGCGCGTCAGCGAAATTCCCGGCAAGCTGATTCCGATGGTCACCGCCCGCGTCAAGATCATGGCCGAGCTTGATCCTGTCGAATGGCGCATCCCCCAGGATGGCCGCATGAGTGTGGACATCAATGGCAAGGAGATTGACATCCGCCTCAGCATCCTGCCCAGCCTCTTTGGCAGCCGGATCGTCATGCGGCTTCTGGATCGCAACGTCGGCATCAAACGCCTGGAAGAGATCGGATTCTCCGCGAATAATCTCCGCATCTTCCGAACTTTGATCAAGCGGCCCTACGGCCTTTTCCTGGTCACCGGACCGACGGGTAGTGGAAAGACGACTTCTCTCTACGCGGCCTTGAATGAGGTCAAGGATGACGAGACCAACATCATCACGTGCGAGGACCCGGTTGAATACAACATCGAAGGCATCAGCCAGTCACAGGTGAACTCAAAGATCGGCCTCACCTTTGCCGCGCAGCTTCGCTCAATCCTGCGCCAAGACCCGGACGTGATCTTGGTCGGCGAAATCCGCGATCAGGAGACCGCCGAAACCGCCATCCGCGCCGCGATGACCGGGCACATGGTCTTCTCAACCCTGCACTGCAACGATGCCCCGGGCGCGATTCCGCGACTCCTGGATATGGGGGTCGATCCGTTTCTGCTTTCGACTTCTTTGATCGGCGTGATGGGGCAGCGGCTGCTCCGCGTGCTTTGCCAGGAGTGCCGCAACCCCGAGCCGCCGACGCCAGAGGAGCAGACCATGCTTTCTGCCAGTTTCGGCGCGCACAACGTCGCGCAGGTCTATCGTGCTGTGGGATGCCCGAGCTGCCACGAAACTGGCTACCGGGGACGCATGGCCGTCCACGAGATCATGCCGATCACCCACGAGGTTTCGGCGATGATCGCCTCCCGCGCTCCGACGGAGGAGATCATGCACGTCGCGGCGAACTATGGCTACCGCACGATGCAGCAGGACGCGCTTGACCGCATCCTCGATGGAAAAACCACCGTCAAAGAATCCCAGCGTCTGCTCGCCTTCGACGACATCCCGAAGATCGCGGAAGCGGCTTAATCACGGCTCATTGTAGATGCCAACTTCAGCGATGTGCGCCTCGCGGTCCGGGGATGCGTGGTCGAACGTGACGCGGACGAACCGGGCTTGGGTGCGGTCGATGCGTCGGGCCTCAACGGGCTTCGATTTGTCGCCTTCCGCAATGTCAACCCAGGACGAGCCCCGCCTCTCCTGCCAGCGCCAATTCTTGATCCTGCTCTCGCGGTAGTCATTCCATCGGCCGACGGGCTCGACCAAGACCAGCGTGTTGAAGGCTGTCTCAACGCCCAAATCCACTTCCAGCCAGGCGGGTTCATGGGTGTTGTCGGGCCGCCAAGTTGAGCCGAAGCTGCCGTCATTGGCCTGGTCTGGGCCGACGGTGTCGGGA
>JAEYWW010000183.1 GCA_023428805.1 Armatimonadota bacterium
CGCGACATGAATGATCGCGCACTCCACATGGGGCGGAGGCGTCAGCTCGCCTTCGGCAAATCTTCGCCCAGAAGATGCGGGGTGATGCTCTCTTCGATGACGCCGTCCGGAATCACGACGCGGGTGATGTCGTCACGGCTGGGGACTTCGAACATGACATCGAGCATGACGGCTTCGATAATCGCTCTCAGAGCTCGGGCGCCCGTCTTCCTCTTGATCGCTTCGCGGGCGATCTCGCTCAGGGCTCCGTTTTCGAAGATCAGTTCCACGCCGTCCATCTCGAAGAACCGCTGATACTGCTTGACCACCGCATTCTTTGGTTCGACGAGAATCTGCACCAACGCTTCCTCATCCAATTCTTCGAGGCTGGCGAGGACCGGGAGGCGGCCGATGAATTCGGGGATGAGGCCGAAGCGGAGCAAGTCCTCCGGTTCGACGTGCATCAGGATGTCCTTCTGTCGTTCGGCGCGGCTCTGTGGCTCGGCGCGGAAGCCCATGACATTCTCCTTCTGCCGCTTGAGGATGATTTCATCCAGCCCTTCGAATGCGCCGCCGCAGATGAAGAGGATGTTGGAGGTGTCGATCTGAAGGTATTCCTGCTGCGGATGCTTGCGCCCGCCCTGCGGCGGAACGTTCGCCATTGAGCCTTCCAGAATCTTGAGAAGCGCCTGCTGGACGCCTTCCCCGCTCACGTCGCGGGTGATGGAGGGGTTGTCGCTCTTGCGGCTCACCTTGTCGATCTCATCGACATAGATGATCCCACGCTCGCAGAGCTCCTTGGCGTTGCGGCTGTCCATCTGCTCCGCGGCCTGATAGAGCTTGAGCAGGATGTTCTCGACATCCTCGCCCACATATCCCGCCTCGGTCAGCGCGGTCGCGTCGGCGATGGCGAACGGCACATCCAGCATTCGCGCCAGAGTCTGCGCCAGAAGCGTTTTGCCCGAACCTGTCGGCCCGATCAGAAGGATGTTGCTCTTCTGCAGCTCGACTCCACTCTCGCCTTTGGGGGTGTGAATTCGTTTGGTGTGGTTGTAGACCGCCACCGAGAGCGCGCGCTTCGCGGCTTCCTGGCCGACCACATATTGGTCGAGGAACGCCACGATCTCCTTCGGCTTGGGAGCGTTGGCGAGGCTGGTGGTGGCTGCCGGGCGAATGGGTTCGGCGGCAGCGGACGGCCGCCGATCCCGAATCGCCTCGGTCTTGTGCTTCAGCGAAAGGTCGTTCTGAAGAATGTCGTTGCAGAGGTCGATGCAGTCACTGCAGACCGCTCCATGAAGTCCGACGATGAGCTTCGGCACCTGCTCTTTGGCCTTGCCGCACAAGCAGCACCGATCTCTCACTTCACCAGACTTCGACATTCCTTCCGATACCTTCCTCTATTATCGTGCGCCGGGCTCGAGAACTTTATCCACGAGGCCGTATTTCTGCGCTTCTTCGGCGGACATGAAGTAGTCGCGGTCGCAGTCCTTGGTGACCTGCTCAACGCTCTTTCCGGTGGCGTCCGCGAGAATCTTCATCAGAATCTGCATGTAGCGGTCCGCCTCCTGGATGGCGATCTTCATGTCGGTGAGCTGGCCCTGTGCGCCGCCGCTCACTTGATGGATCATCACGCGGCTGTTGCTCAGCGCGTATCGCTTGCCCTTCTTTCCACCCGCCAGCAGGACGGCGCCCATCGAGGCGGCCTGTCCGACGCAGATCGTGGCGACGTCGGGCTTGATCATCTGCATGGTGTCGAAGATGGCCAATCCCGCGCTCACCGATCCGCCGGGGCTGTGGATGTAGAAGTCAATATCCTTGTCAGGGTCTTCCTTTTCCAGGAAGAGAAACTGGGCAATCAGGAGATTGGCGACGTAGTCGTCAACCGCCGTACCGAGAAACACGATGCGATCTTTGAGCAGGCGAGACCAGATGTCGTAGCTTCTCTCGCCACGCGCTGTCTGCTCGATCACGTAGGGAACGCCCATGTTGGAAACGCTCATTTTCCTTTTCACTCCTGGACGGGCAACTTCCGTGCCGCCCGTGAGTCCGACGGTACCAGAGCAGGTCGATTTGACGCTGATCAGGTTCATTTCTCGGGACGAAGAGATCGGACCATCAGGCTCAAAGTCCAGCAGATTTGCGGGATTGAAGACTCGCAGGCTTGGTCCTTTTCTCACGTGGCTGCCCCGCCTATGTGTATCCTGAAATGGTGAGTGCCGTTGAGGATCGAGTCGCGCCTTCGATTCCGGTGGCCGAGTGGCGGGTGGCTCAAAAATCAGAGTCCATCATGGTCAACCCGGCGGACACACTTCCCTACCGGGGCATCGCCTGGCTTTTTGTTATTGCGGGAATTCTGGTGCTCTTCTTCTTCGCGCCGCAATCCGAAAACCGGGGGCAGTTCTTCATGGGACATTTCAAGGCGTTCGCGATGATCGCCCTCGCCCAAGCCGTGCTGATCTATCTGCTCACAAAGTCGTCGAACGACATCTTTCTCGGCACCGGACTCAAACGGCTCCAGGCCAAGGTGCCGGATGAAGACGCCGTGCCAGTTTCCATTCATATTGTTCAGAAGGGAGCGGTGACCGGAGCTGACGAGGGCTTTCTGTGGCTCGATGAAGGAACGCTTTTCTTTCGCGGACTTCAGTCGGTCTGGCGGCTGAATAGCAGTGAGATGCTGCCGATTGAGCACTGGCCCAATCATCTGCGGCCAAGGCAGGGGCTCGGCAGGCCGGAGACCTCCATCATCCTGGCCTCCGGCGACATTCAGATCCGCTATCGCCAGATTGATCCATTCGAGGATTTCCAAACCCGGCGACGCGCCTTTAGATTTCAGAACAATCTCTCCAAATGGCTTCGCGAACGGCCTGAAGGCAGCCTGGAGTCGGTCCTCCCCCCCCTGAACGTCCACCCGGGATTGGAGAGAATTGGGCCGCTTCGATATGAGGGGGTTGTCTCGGCGGGAATCTTGGTCTTGATCAACATCGCGCTTCTGCTGACGACTCGACCTGACTTCTCGCTGGCAACGGTCGAATCACTGGTAAGCGCCATGCAGTTTCTCATCCTGCTCGCCCTGATCTTCTTCTCAGTCCGCTTCGCATGGCAGCAGCGGCAGGACCTCATCATTCGTTCCCGGCTCGATTCCGCAACTTCAGAAAATCTCTGAACGAAAACGCGGATCATCGCAACCCACTTCCAGGCGACTCACTTTGATGGACGAGACGATTCGACTGGCCCAAAGCGGCGACCGGGATGCGATGACAACTCTGGTGCGGGAGCACTACGCGGTTGTGTATCGGTTCTGCGCGCGCCGCCTCGGTCCCGAGCTCGGCCAGGACGCCGCGCAGGAGACCTTTTTGACGATGCACAAATCCATTCGTAAATGGGAGGGCAGAAGCAGCCTGCAAACCTGGCTGCTGGGCGTTGCGAACAACCACTGCCGCCACCTCGCCGCCAAGAAGCGGCTGGACCCGGCTCCGCTGGAGCATTGGTTTGACGCCCCCACCAACGGACACGGCGAGCAGATCGCCGAACGCGAGGCGCTGCGGGCAGCCCTCTCGAAACTCTCACCGGAACACCGCGAAGTCGTTCTCCTCCACGAAGTGGAAGGGCTCCGCTACGCGGAAATCGCCGAACTGATCGGCATCCCCGAAGGCACGGTCAAATCCCGCCTTCACCACGCATTTTTGAACCTGCGAACGACGTTGCAGGGAGGCATGGCATGAACATTCGCGAAGACATCAAGGCATATTTGGACGGCGAACTGTCGCCGGAGCGCATGGAGCAGGTTCGCGCCGCGCTGGAAGCGGACCCGTCACTCCAGGCGGAAGCCCAGGCGTTCCAGGGAATCACAACTCAGATTCAGGGCGCGGTGACAATGCCTCCCGTGGCGGGTTTGGAGAAGGCTTTGAGGGCATCCCCCAAGCCGCAGCCCTGGTACCTCGCCCCGTGGGCGATCGCCGCTCCGGTCGGCGCGTGCGTTTTGGCCGCCGTGGCGATGAGCATCAATTCCGTCGGAGGGCTGCGGGAGGCGGAGACGACGGCGATGTCTCTCAATAGCAAAGAGTCGGTCACAGCCTCGCCTTCCACGAGCGCACCCGAAGACGCCGATTCAGCGAAACGATCCGCACATGTGGCGCAAGGCACTTTCGTGGAAGGGCTGGATACGCAATACCCCGAGGCGGCCAACCAACCTCAATACAATCCCAACTGGCGCTCCCCGTCCGAATCTTCCGAACCAGAATTTGCCGGTGGAGGCTACTCCGCAAGCGACAGCAAGGCTCGTACGATTGATGCGGAAGAACGCAAATCGAAGAGCATGGATGGAAACGAGCGCGTCGCCTTCAAAGAGCCGTTTCCCCTCAACGGTGCGGGGAAACTGCCGCAGTCCAGCAATCAGCAGCCGGGCTCCATCCTCCAATACCGAGATCGGGATGTCATCCGCAATGCAAACCTGACGGTCACGGTCGAAGATGCCCGGGAGGCCAAAGACAAGCTGGTGCGGGACATCGAGGATGCCAAGGGGTTTGTCGAGATTTCCGAGCTTCATGCGGATGAAGAAAAGGTGATCTCGCACATCAAAGCCAGGGTTCCGGTCAACGCCTTCAGCGGCGTTCTGGCTCAAGCACGGGCGATGGGCGAACTCAAGGCCGAGAACGCGACGGGCGAAGACGTCACGCTTCAAATCGTCGACGCCGACGCGCGCATCAAGGAGCTTCGGATCAAGGAGGAGCAGTTCCGAATCCTGCTCGCCAAGACCAGCAAGATGAGCGAAATCCTCCAGATCAAGGAACGCATCGCAAACGTCCGAGGCGACATCGCGAGCATGACGGCGCAGCGCGACACGCTCAAGAACATGGCCGACATGTCATTCCTTGACGCGACCTTCGAGCAGCCAAAAGACGGCAGCTATGTCGGCAAGAAGAGCGGCGACTCGGCGGACAATTCCTGGTCGGGCGCGGTTGGCCGATTCGACAAGGTGTGGCAGTTCGTCGCCACCGCCCTCATGAACCTCCTCACCCTCGCCCCCTTCTGGCTCCCGGTTGCCGGCGTGCTCTGGTGGCTCAGAAGAAAGGCGCTGAAATCGTCGTAGAGTTTGATGCATGCGGTGGCGCCCCCTTCCCCGC
>JAEYWW010000212.1 GCA_023428805.1 Armatimonadota bacterium
CCCTTGAGTCCATCACGCCTCAGTTGGAGCGCTTCGGTCTGCCCTCGACGCGGCGCAGCATCTATGAGCAGTACATCGCTCCTCAGCGAGACGAGATTGCGGATGCGATCACCAAGTTCTTCAACGGCACCGTGCGCATGATCGGAGCGGCGGCATCACAGATGATCCTCTACCTGTTCGTGCCCATCATTGTCTTCTTGTTCCTGATGGACATGGAGCAGTTCCGGTTGAAATTCCTGAGTTGGATCCCTCCGACAATCCGCGCGGGGACCGTCTCCATGATCGAGGAGATTGGCGGAGTCTTCAAAAACTACCTGCGCGGCGTGACGATCAATGTGCTCTGCTTCACCTGCGTGGTGGCGGTGGTCTTGACCTTGCTCAATGTCCCCTATTCGCTGCTGATGGCTCTGGTGATCGGGACGATCTATCTGATTCCGATGATCGGGAATTTCATTTCGACTGTCGCCCTGTTTGTTGTGACGGGTTTGTCCGGTGCGAAGGGAGGCTTCCTCTTCCACACGGACTCTCCTTGGATTTTTGCGGCAGTTTGCGCGGGAGCCTTTGTCTTGGTGAGCACGCTCTACGACAATATCGTGACCCCGCAGGTCGTAGGCCGATCCGTCAACCTCAACCCCTTGGTCAGCATGTTTGTGATCTTTGCGGGCGGGGCGTTGTTCGGCCTTCCCGGGATGCTGCTGGCATTTCCGGTCGCGGGAGCGGTCAAGGTCACAATGGCCCGGCTTCTTCGACTCACAAACCAGCAATTGCCGCTGGCCGAAGCCCCATTGCCGCCGTCAGTTCCGCTCCGGCACCGCACGATCAGCGACGCGTAGCTGAATCCAGGGCCAGGCGGTTTTGAGCCGCCTGGCCAGGTCAGAGGCGTCCAGGTCAAGGGATTCCGCTCCTGACTTGAGCTTGAATGCGAGATGCACAGGGGTGACATCCACCACAACGCGCGCGCCCTGGGCGAGGTCGATGGTCATTTCGTGGTCAACCACGGTGAGGCGATCAATGTCGCGCCCTTCATAGATTTCCTTCTTGATCAGCCCGCCGATGCTGAACTGATTGCCCTTGGCCGAGATTTTCACCTTCTTGCCGCCGGTCATCCCCTCTCCGCGCCACATCAATTGCGGGTCACGGGCGTCAAAGGGGATTTTCCCCGCAATGAACTCCTCCGCCAATGCCTCCAAGAGGGCTTCGTCCAGATCGTTCTCTGCGCCAAGTTCCGGAAGATTTTGAGCGAGCCTCTGCCAGTCAGCCATCAGCCGCTTCTCGCCCACGCTGTTTCGCAGGATCGGATGTCGAGTTCTCGAAAGGACAAGGCCGTCCTCCGCCAGATCGAGTTCGGTTTCGCACGCCCTGCAGACGTATCCCGGCTCGCCGCTCTCTTTTCCGACCGCCAGCCAGCGCGCGCTCTCGAGGTTCATCAGGCGACCGAGATGCCCTTCTCCGAAATGGTATGGGTCCGTGCTGTGTGCGAGAAGAGTGAGCTTGTCGCCTTCAAGAAAATAGTCCGCGCCGCAATGCGAGCACGCTGCGTTGCCGGAATCTGGCTCCAGCCCCGCCGCGACTCTCGCCCACTCGTCAGGATGGAGCACAGTCCAGGCACCGGACATCATCCCTTCGCCCAATCGCCGCCAGCGTCCATCGTGCTCAACATCAAACTGCAGCGCGCAGACATCGCAGACGTGGACCGTTTCCGGCCGCCCCGCAAGCTTGGCCGCTTCACTCCAGGACGTCCTTGATTGGCCTTCGCCGATGCCAGCCTTGTCGGCGGGGGAAGACCAGCCGCAGGCGCATTCCACCCGATCCCAGCGGCCCATCAGTTTGGGTGATCGGACCAATTCGACGAGCTTCATCCGGCATTTGGGGCACCAGATCGTGGGCGGCTCGGCGTGCGCCTTTTTCAGGAGGCCAGTTCGACATCCGGGGCAGGTGAAGCCCGGCAGCTTGCGAAGCTCGATTCTCCCTTCCCGGCAGACCGGACAGGTCTTGCGGCGAAGCGGCTTCGGCTGATCCAGAACTTCGCCGCAGGACGGGCATCCTTTGGCATGGGCTTTGAATCGCCGCAGGCGGTGGCGGAGATCATCCAGCTCCTGCACCCCGCCGACCATCTCCTCTTCCTCCTCGGGCGGCAGAATCAGATCGCGCATCTCGACTGCGCTGGATGGGCGGGCTTCAATGGGGAGCAGCATGGCGCGATCAAGAGCCGCGCCCAGCCGCACTGCCTCCGACGGAAGCAGCGCTGAGAACGATGCCAGCTCCGCGCCTGCAGCCCGTTCGGGCGCTCCGGGAGGAGATGAGCCTTGAATGAGATGCCAGGCGGTCGCCGCAAGCCCGTAGAGATCGGTGGAGGGTGATCGGCGCATCCGATCCGAAAACTGCTCGGGGGCGGCGTAGCCAGGCGTGAATTGAGCGGTGTGCGTGCGGGTGAGGTCGCTGTGCCACTGCCGGGCGGAGCCAAAATCGATCAGCAGGGCGCGGCTGGATGTCATCAGGATATTGCTGGGTTTGAGGTCAAGGTGCAGGATTCCACGCTCGTGCATGTTCACAAGGCTTGCAAGCACCTGCAGCACCAGCTCCTCCACCTGGCCCCACGTCCATGGCCCTTCTTCCTCGACAATTTGGATCAGCGTCCGGGCGTTGGGCACCAGCTCCATCACCAGGTAGGCGGTGTCATTTTCCGAAAAGACCGCCCAGACCTGCGGAACTCCGTCTCCGGCGAGCCGCTGCATGAGCCGGCCTTCCTGCAGGAATTGATGCCGCATCCGATGCGCTGCCGCCGGTCCCTGCGCCGACCAATCCAATCTCCCGTCGGAGAGTCTGCGGACGCCCTGAGGGGCGAGCTCTTTGATTGCGGCGCGCCGCCGCGTCGCAGTGTCGGTCGCGGCGTAAGTGATCCCAAAACCACCCCGCCCAAGCATCGACTCAATCGCCCAGCGGCTGCCGAGGATGAAGCCTTCATTGAGCGGTGCGAGTTCAGTTTGCATGGGCCGGATAGCGCATATTGGGAAGCCTTTGCGGGCTTTGGGCGTCCAAAGTGTTGCAGTTTCTGGACAAGATTATGACTTCCATGCTCCTCGGCTTGGCGCTTGCCCCCGTTGCTTATCAGTTTGAACCAGGCGTCACCCAGCGATACGACGTCACGGTGAAATTCGAAGGATTTCTTCCTGTTCTGGGAGGAAATGAGGGTGTTGTCGATGTCGCAATGGGAGTCAAAGTGCTGGGAGGCGGGGCCAAAGAGCAGAACCTCAAGGCCACCAATGAACTGACCGCATTCGAGATCAAGTTCAATGAGGCCAAGCTGCCGTTGACTCTCGAAAATGCAGTGGATTACTTTCCGCTGACCAACATCACAGTCTCTCCGCTTGGCCAGATCGTCGCCAACGATGCTCCAGACAAGGTTCTTCCGGTTCGATTGCCCGGCCTGGATGTCAAGCGATTCCCCGACATCACCTATGTGCCGATTGTTCTCCCCAGCGAGGGAATCGAGACGGGCAGGTCATGGACCTTCAAGCGCAGTTTTGGCGGGAGCGATCTCAACTACACCTGCACCGCGAAGAATGTGACAGAAGCCCAGGCGCAGATTGAAGTCAAAATCGCGCAGGAATACGAGACCCTCGAAAACGAAGCCCTTGAGGTTGTCGCCAAGGAAGCCGATGCCGTCAGCCGGGTCAAGACGACCATGACGGGGCAAGGCGAGGTGCTCTTCGACCTCAAAGTCGGCGCGCCGAACAAGGTTGTGATGGTCAACAGCGCGGTCAGCACCGTCACTCCGCTCAAGGGCGGCGAATCGAAGACCCGCAGCTTGAAGTCGACTCTAAATCTCAAGCGGCAAGGCGCTCCCACGGCATCGACCGCCGCGAAGCCCGCTCCGGCCAAAGCCGCAACCTGGCAGGATGCAGCGGTCGGCCTCTGGAACAAGGCGGTCGCGGGCGGAAAGCAGTTTTGGGCGTCTGCAAATGGCTATTGGACTCTGCTCCAGCTTGCGTTTGCGACCGGATTCCAAGGTCTGCCCCTCCCCGGAGTTTTTGGGTTCAAGAAGTAGGGAAGCATCCCTTCCCCTGCGATAAACTAGCTCCATGAATCCTGCGGATCGCGCGGCTGCTTTGCGCGAGGAACTGGACCGTCACAACCGGCTCTACTATGAGCTGAGCACTCCGGAAATCAGCGACGGCGATTACGACAAGCTCTTTCACGAATTGAAGGCTTTGGAGGAGGAGAATCCCGAGCTCCGCACGGCGGACAGTCCAACCCAGAGAGTCGGCTCGACTCCTCTCAAATCGTTTGAGCAGCACCGTCACCGCATCCCGATGCTGTCGCTCGACAATGCCTTTGGCGAGGCTGAATTGCGGGCCTTCGATGAGCGTGTCAGACGCCTCCTGAATGGGGAGGCCGTTGAGTATGAGTGTGAACTGAAGTTCGATGGCGCGTCCATCTCTCTGACCTACGTGGATGGGGTGCTGGAAAGGGCGACCACGCGCGGCGATGGTACGACGGGCGAAGTCGTCACTCCCAACGTCAAAACAAGCCGCGACATCCCCATTGTTTTGAAGGAACCTCTTCCCGGCACGGTCGAGATTCGCGGAGAGATGATGATGCGCAAGAGCGTGTTTGAAGCGGTCAATGCCAAACGAGCCGAGAGGGGAGAGCAGGTTTTTGTCAACCCACGCAATGCGGCATCTGGGGGATTGCGCCAACTCGACAGCCGCCAGACTGCCGAACGTCGTCTCAGCTTTTTTGCATACGGGCTTGGCTACACCGAGACTTCACTTGGAGATCGGCAGACGGAGATTCTGCAGAGGCTTCATCAACTGGGATTTGCCGAGCGGAGCGATGCCCGAATCTGTGACGGCGTGGAGCAACTGCTTGCCCGAATTCAGCAGATTCAAGAAGAACGGGCGGGATTGCCCTTCGGCATAGATGGGTGCGTCATCAAGGTCAACTCGCTCGCCCAGCAGGAGGAATTGGGATATACCGCTCGCGGGCCGAGATGGGCGGTTGCGTACAAGTTTCCAGCAGAGCAGGCTTTTACAATTCTGAACGGAATCGGACTCCAAGTTGGCCGGACAGGAGTCGTCACGCCGGTTGCGGAACTCGAACCGATTTACGTCGGCGGCGTCACCGTGAGCCGGGCGACCCTCCACAATTTCAGCGAGCTTGAAAGAAAGGATGTCCGCGCCGGAGACACCGTCATCGTCCAACGCGCGGGCGATGTGATCCCCGAAGTGGTCGGCCCCGTTCTTGATAAACGTCCAGAAGAAGCCCAGGTCCATCCCCGCCCAACGAACTGCCCGGAATGCCAGTCAGAGCTGATCCAAGAGGCGATTTTTCTCCGCTGCCCCAACAAAAAGGGGTGTCCCGCACAGATCCAGAATCGGCTGGAGCACTTTGTTTCGCGGGGTGCGATGGACATCGAAGGCCTCGGTGGAAGGCAGATTGAGAGGTTTCTTGAGCTTGGGTACCTGAACGACCTCCCGAGCATCTTCCGCTTGAAGGATTGGCGGGAGGAACTCATCGGGCTTGATCGGATGGGCGAGCAGAGTGTGGCGAATCTCCTCGGGGCGATCGAGGAGGCCAAATCCCGGCCCCTCAACCGGCTCATCTATGGGCTGGGGATCCGTTTTGTGGGAGACCGGACGGCGGGTGATCTGGCGCGGGAGTTTGGTTCGCTCGATGCGTTCCGCCATGCCGGCTATGACGAAATCCTCGCGGTCCCCGACATCGGGCCACGCATCGCCAGCGAGCTTGAAGAATGGCTGGAAGACGAGGAAAACCAGCGCGTCATCGACGATCTCCTCGCCGTCGGAGTCACCCCCATCGAAGCGGAGAAGCCCATCAGCGACCTGTTCTCCGGGCAGACCTTCGTCTTTACGGGCAAGCTGGAGCAGTTTCGACGCGAGGATGCCGAGGCTCTGGTGCAGAAGCTGGGCGGCAAAGCGGCCAGTTCGGTGAGCAGGAACACCACCATCGTCGTGGCCGGACCCGGCGCGGGAAGCAAGCTGGCAAAAGCGGAGCAGTTGGGGGTGAGGGTGATGAGCGAAGAAGAGTTCCTCGCCCTCCTGCCTGATGGCTCGCTTTGACCACATCATGCGACGGCTGATCGTCCTCACGCTTCGTCTCTAAGCTCGGAGCTGATCTTGGAAGGACCTCTTCACGCCTACACACACGACCACCCGCCCGTCGCCAATGTCAACGAGGCTCATGAACAGTCTCTGAGCATCGGGCAGAAAGTTGCGGATCGCGTGGCGGCCGTGGTTGGAAGCTGGCCCTTCATCATCATCCAGAGCTTCCTGCTCTTGGCGTGGATGGGCGTCAACATCTGGTTCGCATTGAATCCCGGCCAGATGAAGGCCTACGATCCCTACCCCTTCATCCTTCTGAACCTCGTTCTCAGCTTCCAGGCCGCCTATACCGGCCCGATCGTGATGATGAGCCAGAACCGGCAGACCGACAAAGACCGGCTTGTGGCGCAGAGCGACTTCGAATGCAACCGCACCGCCGAAGAAGAAATCCGCCTCATCATGGAGCACCTCAAGCATCAGGATGCCGTCCTGACGGAGCTTCATCGGAAGGTGGATGAGCTGAAGCGTTGAATCAATTCATGACTGTCGAAGATGTGAAGCTCAACGCTTGCGGAAAACCCTTTCAAACTTTGGCGCCCCCGACTGGAATCGAACCAGCGACCATCCGCTTAGAAGGCGGGTGCTCTATCCGCTGAGCTACGGGGGCTTGGGAGGCGTTGAGTTTACCGGGGCGGGAGAGTGCGGCTTGGTGACCCTGCGCGGCGTCAACTCGCGGCTTCGGCTCGGGCCTTGATCGCCGAGAGGATTCCTTCCATGTTTTTCACGACCAGGCCGTGGACGACTTTCGCCACCAGTGGGCCGAGGCCGGGGACGATGTAATCGTAGTTCAAAACGCTGCTGAACCGGGTGCCCTCGTTCTCCGGCACGAAATCCCAGGTTCCATCCAGCCTGTCGTAATCACCCTGAAGCTGACGGAAATCGCAGTGGTGAGCCGCGTCGTCCCAGACGTCTTCCTGCCGCCAGCGCACCTTCAGGCCGAACGAAGAAACAAGGCCCACATAGTCCGAAATGACCGTTGAACCTTCGGTGGAGACCACATTCAGGGACTCAACGTCCTTCATAAATTCGGGAAACGAGCTATTGTCCTTGGCAATCGCGTAGACTGTTTCAAGAGGCGCGTTGATCCAGATCGTAGATTCGACGGTCGGCATGAGTCTCCGTCCGCCAGGGTGAAATCAGCGAACAAACTGAGTTTACCGTCGGCTCTGAGGGAAATACTTTTGGCGCAGATTGCTTCCGCCATCGACACTATGCAGGCGCTCATTTTGCATGCGCCCGGTTCCATCACTCTCGAAGAGATTCCGTCGCCCGCTCCTGAGCCGGGTGATGTTCTCATCAAAGTCGAAGCCGCCACCACCTGCGGCACCGATCTCAAGGCGTTCCTCCGCGGTCATCCGCAGATTCCGATGCCGGGAGTGCTGGGCCATGAATACACGGGAGAAGTGCTCGCGGTCGGCGAAGGCTCCGAGTTTCGCCCTGGCGACAAGGTGATGGGCGTCCACAGCGCGCCCTGCCAGCAGTGCCGATGGTGCCGACGCGGGCAGGAGAATCTGTGCGAGTCGATCATGGCGACCAAAGTGCTCGGGAGCTATGCGGAAAATCTGCTGATCCCCTCCCGCATCGCCAAACTCAACCTCTTCAAACGACCCTCGCATCTTCGCGACGACATCGCCTGCCTGCTGGAGCCGCTGGCCTGCGTGGCGCAGGCGATCAGCCGCATTTCGATCAATCCCGGTT
>JAEYWW010000254.1 GCA_023428805.1 Armatimonadota bacterium
ATGCCATGCATCGCGGGCTTTTTTGTCGCCCAATCATCCCCATCCGCACCACACTCTCCCAATCCAGGCTCACTATTTGGCAATACGGACTGACTGCACAACTAAACAAGCGGCTTGGAAACATGAATAGGCGGCTTGGAAACATAAACAAGCGGCTTGGAAACATAAACAAGTGGCTTGGAAACATTAACAAGCGACCTGTACAAGCAGACAAGCAACCCGGAGAAACAAACAAATCATCTGGACAACGAAACAGTCAGCTTATCTAGTGTTCCAGTTGGACTGCATCAACAAACAAGGCCATAGGAAGAGAAAAAGTGCCCTGATGACGAGGAGGAGGCCGCCGATCTGCCTTGAATCATCGCGCAGAAGGGAGGGAATCTGCCGGATGAGGCCGATCGCGAGAGGAAGAGACAAGGTGGGCGGGGAGAAGGAGGGGGACAACAAAAAAACGGGCCGGACATTGCTGTCCGGCCCGCCTTTTGAGGCGTGTCGAGGGGGCAGGGGGCGACGGTCATGTACTTGTGGAACACGTACGTGATCGTTCCGCTGAGGCGGTGCCGTGCGCTGACCCTCGCGTTGAACGAGTGCGGCGGCGCGGTGGTGGTGAGTGTCACGTTGAGGGTGGACTCTCCCGCCGGGATCGTCACTGCGGCCGGATAGTTGATGAATGCCGGCTTGTGGCTTCCGTCGAGGGAGATGAGGAGTCCTCCGGCGGGCGCGGGGCCGTTGAGATTCAGGGTCAACGTTGCGTTTGCGCCTCCCGTGACCGAGCCGTTGAGCGAGGTTCCGATCAGCTTGACCGGAGCAATCTTGATCGGTGTCGAGACGTTCAACGCGGCCTGGTCAACGATCAGATTGGTCGACCAAGTGTAGGTCGGATTCTGGACTTTGGAGGTCACGTTGAAGTTGGCCGAGGATGATCCGGCGGGGATCACGACGGAGGCGGGCACGTTGAGCAGGCTCGAGGCGCGGGGATTGACCGTCACGCCTCCTGCGGGCGCGGGGCGGTTGATGTTGATGGTCGCGACCGCAGTTCCGGTCCAGGTGAACGTGTCGCTCGGCAGAGTGACGGAAGTGATGGTCGCGGTGGCATCTTCCAGTCCGCTGACGATCATCGAATAGGCCTGCGATCCTCCCTGGAGGGAGTTTTTGTGCGAGACGGTGACGGTGTAGTCGCCCTCCGCCGGTGCGGGAATGACGATCTGCTCGACATTGTCGCGGATGTTGTCGCCCGTCGTCGCGGCGGCGCTTGGATTGTCGGGGTCCAGCACCCAGGGGGAGTAGGTCGTGCCGTCTTTTTCGATCCGAATGTCGAGATCATTGACCAGCTTGGGTGTGCGGTTGTTGAGCGCGTTAGCTCCAACTGTTCCTGCGGGGTCGGTCCAGGAGAGCGTGATCTTGATCGGCTCGGTTCCGTCGCTGTGATAGACCGTCTGGAACTCGTCGCCGTCGGCCAGAGTGCGTTCGGCGAGAGCGTCGGCCCAAGTTGATTTCTGCGTGATGATGGCGGCGGCGGCTTCGATGTTGAGCAGTCCCCATCCAAAGCTGTAATCCGGTCCGTCGCTCGGCCCGCACTCATCGGCGGTGTGGATGGCGAGCCCCTTCAGCGTGGCCGCCCGCATGTCTGCGCCAGCGAAGAGGCCGCGGTGATGCTGCACGAGCAGGCCAAGGCTCCCTGACGCGTTGGGAGTGGCCATGGATGTCCCCGAAGCTCCTCCGTAAGAATCGTTCGCGCCAGAGGTTGTTGAGTAGAGATTGATGCCGTTGGCGACGATGTCGGGTTTGACGCGCCCGTCATCGGTCGGCCCCCAGCATGAGAAGCTGGACATGGCGACGCTCCCCGGCCCGGTGTAGTTGACCGCGTCGTCGACCGCGCCAACTGTAAAAGAGTTCTTGGCAACCCCTGCGGACGAGATGCTGTCGTAGCCCGTGTTGTTGCCGTCGAGGTTGCGCACCACGGTATTGGGCACCCACGCGCTTCCATTCCAGAATTCGCCCGTTGGCTGGCTGGCCAAAGACGGTCCCTCTCCCCGGTCATTGCCCGCGGATTTCAGAGGCAGATAATAGGGCGCATTGAAGCAGATATCATCCCACCCGCGGGCTTCTGCGTCGTAGAAGCCGAACTGGTGGGCCTCCTGCTGGTCCACAGTTGCATTGCCCCACCATCTCCAGCCGCCGTTGTTGTTCCATCCTGTGACGAGGCCGTAGGAGTGGTTGGAAATCCTGAGTCCAGCGGCTGCGGCTGCGGCCATTTCCGCCATGTCGTCATTCCAGTCGTAGCTGTCCAGAGTCGCGGCGAAGCTTCCGCCCTTTGCATCCGCGTCAACTCCTGCCGCAATCATTGTTCCGCCGACATGGGTGCCGTGGCCGCTTGTGCCGCTGCCATCCCTGACAACTGCCCGCCCGCCAAATTCCTGGTGAGTGGCCCGCACGGAGCCTCCGTCCCAGATTCCGAGAAGAACCCCCGATCCGTTCAAGCTGAGGCCAGCCGAGCCTCCGGGCCAAACTCTCGACGCACGCGTGGTGTGTGCGGCGTTGAGGTTGTTGGTCATGTAATAGATCGGTCGGTTGCCTTCGAATCGGATCAATTCGTAGGTGGTTCCATCCGGCTTGACAACGCGGATGGGGAGTTTATATCTCTTGGCGAGAATGGATGCGTTGAGCTTCTCGCTGACGAATTCACGATGCGCCTGATCGGCGATCCGCTTCAATTCGAAGTAGTTGGTTCTTTCCTGCGCGCCCGCAATCGCGGACATGCACAGGAGCGCAAGAGTCGCACCAGCGGCGCGGACGAGTGTCTTTGAATGGCCCATCTGTCTCCCTAGTGCCGATTATTCGGCAAACAGTACGGGGAAATTAGACCATATATTCAGGGCGAGTTGTTCCGGGAGCGTGAATAAGCGTGAAAACGCTCCCTCGTGGAAGAGGGAGCGTCTTCGTCAGAGCGCGAATTCGCGCATCACAGTCGGAGCCGCCGCGTCGAATCCGACAATGTCGAGCATTCCCGGATCATCTGGGTCGGCGATGGTGAATCCGCTCGACGCCATGCCGACGACGATCAGCTTCGCGTCGATTCCCGAACGCTGTCGGTATGCGCGCAGTGCCTGAACCGGATGGACATCGCCCGCCCAAGTTTCGTTGTCGGTGTAGACGACAAATACGTCGGCCTCAACGTGGTTCTTCATCGCCCACGTCATCGGGAGCGAACAGTCTGTTCCGCCAAAGTTCATGTTGTTCGTCCGCTTCATCGCGGTTTCGAGCGTCATTCCCTTCCGCAGATCAAGCTGCTTGAAGACATCGCTGAATGCCATCACCGTCGCTTCCGGCTCCGCCCAAAGCGCGGCCAGCGTCATCGCCGCCGCCCCCTCCGCGCAGGAGACCGGAGTTCCCGACATGGAGCATCCCATCGAGCCCGACACATCGAGCCCGATCACCCATCGTTTGCCCGAGGATTCAAGCCCCCGGAAGGCGAGCAGGAAGGCGTCATCAAGCGCATCCACCACGCCGCGAACCGGATCCCAAGTGTTGGAGCCACGGAATCCGTGACCCTGGGCATAGGTTCGATTCGCGATCAGGACCGCCAGCGGGTGGACTCGCGCCGCCTTGACCCGGCTCTCGTCGAGCAGGCGTTCGATCACCACCTTGGCCGCCTCTGATCCTTTCTGGAGCAGTCCGACCCGCGTCATCGTCGCCAGGTTTCGAAGCATTGCCGTCATCGGCATCTCCTCCAGCAGCGCCTCCCAAACTTCCGCATGGTTGAGCAGCTCCGTCGGGACCGCCTCGCGCGGCAGCTTCGCCTCACGGATGATCTTTGCCGCTTCTGTTGAATCCGCAGCCGTTTTCAGTTTTTCAAATGCCTCGATCTGCGGGCCAGCTTCATCAGAATCGCCCTTGACGATCCACTGCAGGACGCCGTTCATGCGCGCGTCAAGAGCCCGAGGGTGCGACAGGCGCAGAAGGTCGCGATGCGACCAGCCGTTCCGCTGCTGATACTTGACCGCCTGGTAGGCGAGCTGTTCCGGAGATTTCTCCAGATACCAGTCGCCGACCGCACGCCGGAGCGCACGGCCCCACCCTCGCATCTGCTCGACCTCCGCCGCGAATTGGAACAGATGCGTCCCGGTTCGAGCGACCTTCGGCAGCGAAGCCAAAGCCTCGCGGCGCACATCGTCGTTGCCGAACGCAGAGCAGAGCGCGAGCGCAAAGATTGCGGCGTCCTGCTTCGGCGCGCGGCCCGCCTGGCTGATCTCGACGATCTGCCGGACAACCCGCAGACCATCCTCCTCGATCAGCTTGACGGTGTTCGACGCGTTCTCAACGGTCAGCTTGCTCTCGCCGATGTAATAGGTTCCACCCTCCGTTCCGAGGATCAGAAACCGGTCGAGACGCATCCACGGATCAAGCTTCCACACGAATCCTCCCGCGCTGTTGCGGACCTGGTTCGATCCTGGGATCGCCTGGTTCTGTCGCGTCGATCGCAGTCCGAAATAATTGCTGAGCTTCATAGTCTCTGTTCTTCCTCTTGCAAAATGGTTGTCATCTCAGTCGAGTGGGTGGGGGGGCGAAGCCACAGGATTGGGT
>JAEYWW010000281.1 GCA_023428805.1 Armatimonadota bacterium
GTCCAGAAGGACGTTCACGGTGGTCGCGCCAGCCGGAACGATGATCTGCGGCGGATTCGGCAGGGTGATCAAGTCAGTGCGGTCAGTCGAAACTGCAACAGCGATGTCGGTGATCGCGGCCTGGAAGAGGCGGACACGAGCGGTGACCTGGTTGCCGCCCACAACGGTTGCAGGCGAAACGGAGAAGTCATCAAGCCACGGGCGGACCGTCAGGCGCGCCAGCTTGAAGTCATTGTCGAGGACAACCCGAAGGTCCGCGCTGGTTTGAGCAGCGACCGGGAGGGAGAAGACCTGGAGGGTCGCCACCTGCTGTCCAGCCGGAATCGTCACCACGCGGGTGGTGTCGCCAGGAGTTGCCGCAAAGCTCGATGCAGCGCTGTTCTCGAGAGTCGCCGTCAGAGTGACGCCTCCAACCGGCGCAGGCTCGCGAAGAGCGATCGTCGCCGTCGAGCTGGCTCCGAGGCCGCCCGCGATGGTGTCAGGAGCGAACGTGACGTTCGAGAGAATCGGCAGGCCGACGCGGAGCTTGACAGACCAGCCATCGTAGCCGTTGAAGCCCTGCTTGAACGCATTGCCGGTGATGTACGCCGACATTCCTGCAGGCTCCTTCGCTTCGCCGTCCTGATTGAAGACGGTCTCCGAGAAGCCGACGATCCAAGTCGCGCCGACGGCGTCAACAAACACGTTGGTGACAACGTCGTCGCTCTCATCGCCCATGTAGTCCGAGTAGAGCAGGTTGGTGCCAGACGGGTTGAGGAACTGAATGAAACCCTCGACAGTCGAGCGGAATGCTCCGGTGTCTTCCGGATCAGGGGTGTTGGGCGCGAAGACGCTTTCGTCGCCTCCATCATACGCGCCGTCAAGCGCGTCGCCCGTCGTGGGAATTGATCCCGGGGTCGTAGGCGCCGGAGCGAGCAGTCCGCCACCCGAGAAGGCAACCGTGCCACCAATCACTGCAACGCCGCGGGCGTCGACAGCGATGGTGCGCGGAGAAACGGCTCCGACATGACCAAGGCCAGTGGAGTAGAGGATCGTCGTTCCGGTCGGGCTGATCTTTGTGACAGCCGCCTCACCAGAGTAGAGCGGATCGTAGACGCCGGGTGTTCGCGGGAAGTCGAACGATGCCGTCGAGGAGAGCACGTAGATGTTTCCACCCGGATCAAACGCAGCGGCGATGCCGCCGTCGTTGTTGTTGCCGCCGAGGGTCGCGCTGAAGACTGTCTGCATCGCGCCGTCCATCTTGATGACGAACGTGTCGCTGTTGCGCAGAAGTCGGCCGTTGGTGTAGACGCCATCCGTTGTCGGGAAGACCGGGTTCGGCACGATGGCCGTATCCTGGTTGCCCGCAAACGGGACGGTGCCGGTGAGCACCAAGTTGCCCTGAACGTCCAGGCTGGCCTGGCCGACGGTGTCGCCTGCGGTTGAACCGAAGGTGGTTTCGTCGATGATGTTGCCGGCGATATCCAAGCGAGTGACAAAGCCGTCGCGGCCGCCACCGACAAACTGCGGGTGGAAGCTGTTGAAGCCAGCCAGATTCGCCTGCGGAGCGCTGCCGACAATGTAGGCTGTTCCGTCGGAGGCAACAAGCAGGTCGGAATTGACCGCCTGTGTGGCCGTTGCATCCGGCCAAGCGGATGGCGAAATTCTCGGATCTCCACCGGTCGGCACGACTGCGGCGGAGCCGGGAGTGCCGTAGTAGCGGCTGAAGTTCGGGCTGACGAAGTTGTTGGAATCAATCGAGAACTTCGTGACCACGAGATCAATCGCATTCGTGCGCGCATTGGTTGCGCCCGCAAAGTTCGTGGAATTGGTGATGCCCGACATCCAGAGGTCGCCTGACGATTCGTTGTAGGCGATGAAGTGCCCGAAGTCGTCGCCCGAACCGCCCACGAGAGCGGCGTAGTCCATGCTGTAGGCGTCCCCTTCGAGGCGCATCAGGAACATGTCCATGTTGTTCGGGGCATCAATGCCGTAGGGGCCGTCGGTGACCGGGAAGGTCAGCGAGTCGGTCCAGCCGGTCATATAAAGATTGCCCTTGGAATCAGCGGCGCAGCTCCAAATCTCTTCCATGCCGGACGAGAAGAAAGGAACGGCGTCTGAACCAAGATACGTGCCATAGACGAGCGGGTCGATGACAATCGGGAGTCGCGCATCATAGCGTCCGATTTGGAAGGAAACGATGTTTCCGTTCACGACCCATCCGCCTTGGACGAGATTGTTGCGATCACCAACCGGCTGATAAATCAGCGGCTTGCTGTTCTTGATCTCACCCAAATCTGTCTTGATCGTCAAGGAGCCGTCAGCTTCGACCGCAATCGAATTTGCGCCTTTGACTTGGAATTTCACACTGCTCGGGTGAGAGCCAGGCAGGACGATGATGTCGTATCGCATGCTGCCATCGCTGTCATATCCCCTTGTATGGATGCCAGGCAGAATGTTCTTGACCCAGGCTTCATTGTAGGACTGCACATTGCGGGCATGCGATGATGCATCCCCGACAAAGAAGTCCATTCTTTTGCCAGTTGGGTTGTAGCCCTGTCCGACGCCGGAGCCTGTCGCTCCAACGAAATCCATCCGGACGACCTGACCATGCTTGTTGTAAGTGTTGATCGGATCAATTCCGTTCGGCGGGGTCTCATCGTTTCCGCCCGGGAAGCCGATTGTGTCGCTCCCCCCGTCATGGGATGCTCCGCCGCCGGTGCCGTTGTCTTTCTCGAACTGATGAAAGTCAAAAACAACACCTGTGGTGGTCATCCACAAGTCCATTCCATCCCTTGATGTCCTAAACCGAGCACGGGAATCCCACTGGCCTTTGTTTTCCATGAACGAAGACTGCAGTTGGTTCATGCCCATGTTTTTCATGGACTTGCCCCCACTGCCAATCTGCGCACTGGAAACAGCGGCCGTGGCACCCACCATGACGGCGAGGCTCATCTTCGCTGCTTGCTTGAAGCTCAATCTCATCGAACCCACTCCAGAACTGAAATCCCACCCGGCAATCCGAGCCGGGATTACAAGCCCTATGGCCGTGCCGAAGGCATACCTTCGGCACGGTTCCACAGTGTAACTCAAACGGAAGACGAAATAACACCCTGGTTCAGTTCGCCCTGGGAAGAAAATCTCCTTTAAGAGGAGATGCGCTTCCAGGTGAACTTGTAGGGATTGAGGCTGTCCTTCTCCGGACGGAGGTGATCGCCGCTGTTGCCGATCCGGAATCGGATCGGTTCTGAGATGGTCAGAGGCTTGCCATCTCGTGATTTCATTTCGGAGGCGGGCTTGCCGCCAACTTTGTCAGGTGTGAAGAGAAGCACTCCATTCTCAATCTTCACACGGCCCTCCAGCGGGGGGAAGCCGTCCATGTGGAACCTCCCGTCTGACTCGATTTCCAGGATTTGACCGTCGATGATGATCGGCTTATCTGCTGTTTCCGTCCCGGGCTTGATCGCCTTCCACTTGCCCGCCAAATCGCCAAAAGTCGGGCCCCGCCCGCAGGATGCGAGCAGGACCATGAATGCGAGCAGGGGGAGGGTCAGCTTCATCCGCCGGTGACTTCCCTCTTCAAGAGTGATGGCTGCGAGCCAGCCCATTGCCCCACGAGATAGTTCAAGCGCGCCGCGCTGACCAGCTTCTTGAAATTGATTTTTTCAATCGTATCGGAAGGCTGATGGTAGTCCGGATGGAATCCGCTGAAAACAAACGTGATGGGCACGCCCTTTTCGGCGAACATCGCGTGGTCGCTGCGGGTGTAGACATCCTCTTGGTCGTATTCAAACTTGAACCCGATATGCTCGTTGGCCTTGAGCGTGAGCTCGTGGAGTTCGGTCGAAATGCGCTTGCTGCCGACGAGGTGGATGGTGTCCACATTCTCCGATGCCTTTTCGTCGCCATGCTCCTCGTTCCGTCCGACCATGTCCATCTGCAGGAGACAGCTCATTTTGTCGAGTGGAAGTGATTCGGGCATGTTGTTCGCCATGTAGCGCGAACCGAGCAACCCCATCTCTTCCGCAGCGAATGCCATGAATACAATGGACCGCTTGGGCTTGACTGGGTTTGAGGCGAATCCGCGAGCCGCCAGCACCATGGCGACGGTGCCTGAACCGTCATCGTCGGCTCCGTAGAAGATTCTTCCGTCAGAAACGCCCATGTGGTCAAGGTGGCAGCCGATGCCGATGAACTCATCCTTCAATTTCGGATCTGTGCCTTCCAGGCGTCCGATGACGTTCGGGATGCCGATGTTCTTCTTGGTGATCTTCCAGGAAATCTTGATTCGCTGGTCAGAACTGAAGACGCTGACTCCATCCTTTGCCCCAATCGCGCTTCGGAGATCGGCGTACCTTGCACGCGACATCTGGAAGCGAACCCCAGCCTGCTGCCCGCCACCACCGCCGCGAGCCTGAGCGTCGTGTCCATAGCTGACCATCGCCGAGCCATCAGCTTTCTTCAGAACGTGGATGACCGCAACGGCTCCGGCGCGGGTCGCCGCGCCCATCTGCCGCCGAGTGGCGTCTGCTGAATCGACGATGACAATGCGCCCCTTGGCATTCTCCGCAGTGAAAATCAGATTGGCGGCACTGCCGCTGAAGATCGAGATCGGCCCTTCCCCGCTGAAGTCGGCCCGCACTCCCGATGAGTCGATGTAGTCGCCGGGGCTGAGCTTCATGCCGCCCGGCCCTTCC
>JAEYWW010000320.1 GCA_023428805.1 Armatimonadota bacterium
CTCCAGAGGTGCTCGACTATAGATTAAGCACCTGAGAGTTCCCGTTGCCCGCAAAGCTCCCGACAGAATCCCGACCTAAGCCGCAGCCACAATCTGAGCGAACTCGTCGGCGTTCAAACTCGCGCCCCCGACCAATCCGCCATCAATTTCCGGCTGCGCGAAAAGCTCCTTCGCGTTCGACGCCTTCACGCTGCCGCCATAGAGCACCCGCACGACCTGGGCGGCTTCCTCCTCGACGTTCTCGCAAACCCATTGCCGGATCATCCCGCAGATGCGGTTGGCTTCGGGTGTATCGCAGACCTTGCCCGTCCCGATGGCCCACACCGGCTCATAGGCGATGACGAACATATACATCTCCGCCGGATGAACGCCATCCAAAGCCGCCGCAAGCTGCTCTCGGATCACCGCATCGGTGCGTCCCTCTTCCCTTTCGGCAAGCGTCTCACCCACGCAGAGGATCGGCGTGATTCCGTAGGGCAGAAGCGACTTGATCTTCAAATTCACGGTCTCATCGGTCTCGGCGAAGTAACCAAGGGTGGATTCGGGCACCTCCAAAGTTCCAAATCGCCCGCGCGTTTCGCTGTGCCCCACGATGCAGTAGTCCACGCAGAATTCGAAGAGCTGTCGCGCGCTCACCTGCCCGGTATACGCCCCCTTCTCCATCCAGAACACATCCTGTGCTCCCAACTTCACCGGGCTCTGCTTGAGCACGTCGCGCATCTTCGGAATCGCCAAGTAGGGCGGGCAGACGGCAACGTCAACATCGTTGCGGAATTCGAGCTGCTTGATGACCGACTCGACCATCGCCGCTCCCTCCTTCGAGGAGAGATTCATCTTCCAGTTCCCGGCGATCAGCTTGGTGCGTTGACTCATGCGCGTGTGACGGTGGGCTCAACCTCGATTTCCACGCGGCCTCGAATCGCGTTGGTGATGATGCAGTAGCTGTCGGCTTTGTGCGCCATGTCTTCCGCCGCTTTGATCTGGTCGTCGGTGGCGTCGGCGGAAAGCGTGATCGTCGGGCGGACGGTGATCTTCTTGTAGGTGAAGCTCGGACCATTCTCCTCGACTTCGCCAACCGCATCCGCATGGAAGTTCGTGATCGGGAGCTTGCGGTTGGACGCGATGATGCCGAACGTGATGGAATAGCAACCCGCGACCGCCGCCGTCAAAAGCTCTTCCGGGTTGGTGCCTTCGCCCTTGCCGCCAAATTCAGGCGGAGTGCTGAGGGCCGCGTTGATGCCCTGCTCTCGTCCTGTCACCTTGCCCGCGCCATCGCGCCCTCCGGTCCACTCCACCGCCACGGCGTACTCATGCATCTTGGCCATGCGGATATTCTACATTGGACGAGCCGATCCGGGTTCCGATGGCTACCTTTGGCAGCTCACTATCACGAGCGTGGAGAAGATCAGGAAGGTCGTGAGGGTCGAGACGAAGCAGCTGCGTCTCATATACTCCCGATGATAGGCGTCATAAATCTCCGCATCCGTATTCTGCTCCGCATAGCGCTTGTAGGGGTTGGCTACTTCGTTGAGATAGCGGTAGTGCTCCTCCATCTCGGGGGAGTTGACCCAATCGGGAGGCGTATTGAGCATCTGAATCTTCGATTTCGGACGGCTGTGGTCGTTTTTGTGTGAAGCGGCCTCTCCCGGCTTTTGCCGTGAAGGAGCCTGCACCTCATGGGCCTTGGGACGGGGCTCCTCCGGTTGATTGCGCGTCTTCCGCAACTGTTCGGCGTGTTCGCGGAGCACCTTCTCGTGGTGATCCACCCTCGACTCAATTTGGTCCTGACGCAGACCAAATCGCCGCTCCCACTCATCCTTCCGAATGTCAGCCAGGATTCGGCCGATGGCCTCCGGGGGAATGCCGGTTAGCTCGACGATGTCTCCGACCCGGCTCTGCCCCGATCCACCGAACTCATCCTGGCCCAGCCGGTCCAAAATTTCCCGGAGCTCGGCGTCGGTGACCTCCTCCGCAAGCAGTTCCTCGCGCTGATGCTCCAATTCGCTCATGCGTTGACCGCACCCGTCCTATCGTCGCCATAGCGGTCGCGCAACGCCGCCAAAGCCCGCCGATCCTTGGCCCGCATCACCAGCAGAACAACCAATCCGATCCCCATGCAGGTGAGCAGGCCGATGCGGAATGTACGGAATAAGGTTCCTGCGTCGGAGAAAAGCAATATGAACGCCTGGGAAAAAACGAACATTGCGAGGAACCCTTCCCGCAAGTAGAAGTGGTCCAGAATTTTCCGCTGAATCGCGCGGGGAGGCATGACTGGCTTTTCTGTGACTCCAGGTCTTTCTGCCGGAGTTGCCAGAATGGATTTTCCAAGGGGTGGAGAGGGGTGTTCCGTTGAAAAACTATCTGGATGGGTTCGTCATCCGTTGAGGTTGCAGTGACCTTCGTGCTGTCGACCTCGAATTCGAATACGCCAGCCGGAAGGGTCATTGCGGAACGAAGCCCTTCGAAGAAGAAGGCACTATTTTCACACCAGGCATAACCCCGGTCCTCACCCGTGATGTGCCTGCCCTGGATGACCAGCAGCGACCCTCTCAGTGCCCCCTGCTGCATCGGTTCCCTGCCTGAACGGGAAAAGCTCGAAGAGTTCAAATTCATGAGAGCCAAAATGATGACTCCCGCGCCAATCAGCACGAGCACAACCTTGATGAAGCCGTCCAGGGACGGAATCGCGCTCAACGCTGCAATGCCGATTCCGGCGAAGACGAATGCCAGTGCCTTCAGCGCGGATCGTGTTATTTTGAAGTCGCTCTCCGCCCTGCGCCACTGCGGTGTCGATTCGGCATCCACGCTGTTCATTATCGCCGCCACCCACCCCACGTTTCAATCACAGGTTGTATGCGATGGGATGCAATGGCTGGTAGAGCTGCATCAATCCATATCCCGGCACCTTGAGCATCGCGATCTTGCCGTACATTTCCTCCTGAATCTCCCCCTCAAACTCCGCGCCGCGCCCCCGCAACTCCGCCATCGTCTCCTCCAAATCGTCGCACATGAAGGAAATTTCGTGGCGCTTCTCGTGCGTGTAGACTTTGCCCTCCCACTCGCTATGCGTAGGATGAACGCCCATCTCGCTCGGCCCGCACCGGAAGATCAGCCAGCCCGTCTCCCCATCGCTGTAGCCCGCATCGGCATAGGGCCACTGAAGAACGTCGCGCAGGAAGATGCGGGTCGCGTCCGCATCGTCCGAGTAGATCATCGTGTGGATGGAAGTGATCATTTCTGTTCCATTCTTTCTCAAATCGGCGACAAGGCAAGGCGGCACATCATCTCCACGCAGCCTGGGATCACCTCGTCATTGAAGTCGAACTTGGGATTGTGCAGCCCCGGCGGATTCTCTTCACCCGGCCTTCCGAGGCCGACGAAGAAGAAGCAGGCCGGAACGTGCGCGCCGTAATAGCTGAAATCTTCCGCGCCCATCTTGGGATGAGGCTCCAGACGGACGTTATCGCCGCCCGCGATGTGGATGAACCGCTCGGTCGCCCACTGATCATTGACCGTGACGGGATATCCCTCCTCCCATCGGACATCAACCCGCGCCCCGTATCCGGCACACAGCGATTCCACCAATTGGATGAATCGACTGCGCATGGTCCGGCGCACCTCCGCATCAACCGTGCGGATGGTGCCGCTGAATTCCGCCTTCTCGGGGATGATGTTCGTAGCCGATCCTCCGTTGATTGTCCCCACCGTGAGAACCGCGTT
This sequence comes from Armatimonadota bacterium, assembly GCA_023428805.1. GTDB lineage: Bacteria > Armatimonadota > Fimbriimonadia > Fimbriimonadales > Fimbriimonadaceae > JAEYWW01. The sequence continues at coordinate 3,721 of JAEYWW010000320.1, forward strand.
CTGCGCTGGCCCGATGTTGCGCGAAACGAGGGTCTGGAGCGCAGTGACGCACAAGGCCGCAGCGACAATCGGATCGATCCCCTCTTCGGGAGCGGCCGCGTGGGCTCCCTTCCCCGTGATCGTCACATAGAATTGGTCCGTCGAAGCCATCAAAGGTCCGATTCGAGTGGACAATGCGCCCTGCGCCCTCGCGGGCCAGCCATGCAGACCGTACATGACATCCGGCTTCTCGCCCAGAAGTCCGTTCAGAATCCCCTCCCGGCACATGACATCTGCTCCCCCGCCTCCTTCTTCGGCTGGCTGGAAGACAAGCAGCACATTGTTGGTCCTCACCTGCTCTGCCGATAGCGCCCTCGCCACTCCAAGCAGAATCGTAGTGTGCCCGTCATGCCCGCAGGCGTGCATCTTCCCTTCGGTCAGGCTGGCATAAGGCAGACCCGTTTCCTCGAAGATCGGCAGGGCGTCCATGTCCGCACGCAATGCGACGGTTCCACCACCTGGTTGGGTCGCGGGCAGCCAGGCGACGATGCCGGTGCCGCCCCCCAGGCCAGTCTTCATCTCAATCCCAAGCCGGTTCAACTCCTCCACGACGATTCCCGAAGTGCGCACTTCTTCAAACATCAGCTCAGGATGCTGGTGCAGGTCTCTCCGGATCGCCGTCAGACTTTCCGCTTCGGCTTCAATTCGAGTTCGCAAATCAACGCTCATCTCAGTTTGTCTTCCTCAACTTGGCGATGGCCTCCTGAGCGGCGCGCTGCACGAACAGCATCCCCCGCTTCTCTGCCCTTTCGATCGTTGGAATTGCGGCGGCATTGCCGTAGTCTCCCAAGGCCCGAATCGCCGCAGTTCGTGCCCCGAAACTGTTCTCCTGAGCCACCTTCAGCAACGCTTCGTACACTTCAGTTCGCCCCGGTTTGTCCTTCAACCCCGCCAAATGGTTGATCGCATCCACGCGGACAGGTTCGCTGACCGGAGATTTCAGGACCGCCAGACAACGCTCTCGCCCGTCATCTCCGTTGCTCTTCACCCACCATCCCAGGGCAAACTTGCGAAAGCCTTCATCGGTCGATGGAATGCTCCACGCTCGGTCAACCAAAACTGATTGACCGTACTTCTCGACCAGAACCCTCAATGCCTCCAGCCGAAGCCGTGGATTGGGATCGAGTCGAAGAACTTCCTCCAGCTTCTTCTGTGATCCTTCATTCTTGTCGAGAGCGGCCAATCTCCGCACCCCCGCCACCGCGAGATCGCGATGCGGGCTTGATGCGAAGGCCAGCAGAAGCTCCATCGAATCCTCACCCACTTGGTTGAGCATCTGCGATTTCAACCATACGGATGGTTCAGTCCTCAATATCTCACGCCGCCCCGGCTCATCCAACCCGACCGTCTGCCACAGCAGAAGTTTGATCGGCGCGCTCGGGCAGCTTCTCCAGGCCCGCGCGAATTCCAAAGCATCCAGTCCTGGTGTCGAGCCCGGGTAATGGCACATCACCCGATGCTCGGGATCAACAAAGAAGGCTTTGTCTCCAACCTCCAGGCTGCCGGATCCTGACCTTAAATCAACCCAGTTTTCTGTCCACTGCCCAGAAGAATAGACCCAGACCGGAACCTTGAGGCGATGCTCTCCCTTGGTACGCTTCAAAACCAATTCCGAACCGTTCTGGCTGACCGTCACTTCCGGCACTCCAGCCGTATAGAACCACTGCTTTCGGAACCAATCCAAATCCTCTCCACTCGAACGGCTCATGGAGTTGAAGAAGTCCTCGGTCGTCGCATTTTTGAACCGATACTCCAGCAGATAAGTCTTGATCCCCGCCCAGAATTTCTTCTCCCCAAGCTCATCCATCAGCATGTGCAGCCGCGCCGCACCCCCGCCATAAGCGTTGCCGTCGAAGTTGTCCATCGGCGCCGCATAGTTCGACCGAATCATCGGGTTGACGGCTGCTCCCATCGCTCCCTCGATCGTGCCCTTCC
>JAEYWW010000034.1 GCA_023428805.1 Armatimonadota bacterium
GGGCAAGACGGCTCTCAATGCTCTCGCTGCGAAGATTCCGACCCTGATCGGCGGCGGCGCGGACCTCGCCAGCTCGACCAAGACCGTGATCGGCGGCTCCCCGAACTTCCAGGCTGATGAGCGGAGCGGGCGCAACATTTGGTTCGGCGTCCGTGAGCACGGGATGGGCGCGATGGTGAACGGAATGGCGCTCGCGGGCCTCCGCCCGTTTGGTTCGACCTTCCTCGTCTTCAGCGACTACATGCGCGGCTCGATCCGCCTCTCCGCGATCATGAACGTCCCGAGTCTCTGGGTGTTCACCCACGACAGCGTATTTGTCGGAGAAGACGGCCCAACGCATGAGCCGATCGAGCACGTCGAAGCCCTGCGCCTGATCCCGAATCTCAAAGTCTTCCGCCCCGCAGACGCCAAGGAAACCGCCGCCTGCTGGCGGACCGCCGTTGCTTCAGGCGGCCCCTGCGCACTGATCCTGACTCGGCAGGCCGTTCCGACCCTTCCGCACAGCTATGAAGAGGTGCGGTCAGGCGTCGAAAAGGGCGCGTGGATTGTCCGAGATGTCGAGAATCCAAAGGCGGTCTTGATTGCGACCGGCTCCGAAGTTTCGCTTGCTCTCCAAGCCGCTGACCGGCTGGCTTCGGAAGGGATTGATGTCCGCGTGGTCTCCATGCCCTGCATCGAAATTGCCCACCAGCAGAGCGAGGAGATTCGCCGGACGGTGGTTCCGAGCAACATTCCGCGCGTCTCCATCGAGGCCGGCGTCACCGCCGGCTGGGCTCATTGGGCGGACCAGACGGTGGGCATCGACCGCTTCGGCGAGTCGGCTCCCGGAGATGAGGTTTATCGCTTCCTCGGCATGACCGTGGACACGATCCGCGACAAGGTCCTCTTCGCCATCGGCCAGTCGGAGGCCCAACTGGCATGAAGATCGGCATCGGCTCCGACCACGCCGGATTCCAGATGAAGGAGCAGATCGAGGCTTACATCCAAAGCCTTGGTCATGAGGTCTTGGACTACGGCACCCACGACGAGTCACCCAGCGACTATCCCGACTTCGCTCGTGCAGTCGCGGAGGGGGTGGCGTCCAAGGAAGTTGAACGCGGAATGTTGATCTGCGGAAGCGGGCTCGGGGCGAGCATCGCGGCCAACAAGGTTCCCGGGGCGCGCGCAGGCAACTGCAGCGACACCTATTCCGCCCACCAGGGAGTCGAGCACGACGACATGAACATCCTTGTTTTCGGAGCCCGCATCATCGGGATCGAAGTCGCCAAGGAACTGGTCAACGCCTTTCTCAACGCCAAATTCACCGGTGAGGAGCGCCATGCGCGCCGCCTCGCCAAAGTCAACGCCATCGAATCCGACTACTCGAAATCACGATCATGAATCCGCTTCAAAAACTCGCCGCCCTCGGTCAATCCCCCTGGCTCGACTTCATCAGCCGCCGTTCGATCCGCGGCGGGCAGATCGCGTCTTTGGTGGATCAGGGCGTCCTTGGTGTCACCTCAAACCCGGCCATCTTCGAGCAGGCGATCAACGGCAGCGCGGACTATGACGAAGACATTCAAAAGTACGCCGCCGAGGGGTTGAACGCGTTCGAGATTTACGACCGGATTTCGATTCAGGATGTGGCGGAAGCCGCGGATTTGCTTCTTCCCGTTTACGAAAAAACCGGCGGTTTGGACGGCTACGTTTCCCTTGAAGTGCGCCCCGAACTCGCCCGAGACACGGAAGGAACGATCTCCGAAGCCCGGCGGCTGTGGCAGGAACTGAACCGCCCGAATGTGATGATCAAGATCCCGGCGACTGCCGAGGGCATCCCGGCGATCCGCCAGGCCATCGCAGACGGGATCAATGTCAACGTCACGCTTCTTTTCAGCCTTGAGCGATACCGCGAGACGGCTTTGGCCTATATCGAAGGTCTGGAGCAGACTTCGCGCATCAGCACGGCCTCGGTCGCCAGCTTCTTTGTGAGCCGTATTGACACTTTGGTGGACGCATCGCTTCCTAAGGAGCTTGAGGGCGAGGCCGCCATCGCGTGGTCGCTGGCATCCTACAAGATCTTCCAGGAAGTCTTCTCCGGCCCGCACTGGGAGACACTTGCGGCGAAGGGCGCGAAGGTTCAGCGGCTTCTGTGGGCGAGCACCAGCGTGAAGAATCCCGACTACAGCCCGGTCAAGTACTGCGAAGCCCTTGCTGGACCGGACACGGTCAACACCATGCCTCTCGCGACCATCGAAGCCTATCTCAAGATGGGCGAGCCGGCCAATGCTCTCGCGTCGTCCGATCCAACAACCGTTTTGGATGGCGTGAAGGCGGCGGGCGTGGATTTGGAAGAGGCCGCGATTCAGCTTGAGAACGAAGGCATCGACAAGTTCATCCAACCCTTCGAAAAGCTTCTGAAGTCCATCGAAGAAAAGGCCGCGCAGCTCGCAAAGGCCTGAGTGTTTTCAACTCCGGACCCAGATCATCATGGTGCGCGGGGAGTTCGCGCTCTGGTGCTGACGATTCAGCTCCGAGCGGCGATCTTTTCCGCCACCGAAGGCGGAACGAACTGGGCGTAGTCTCCCCCGAGCGTCGCCACTTCGCGCACGACTGAACTTGCGAGGAAGCTGTATTCGTCGCGGGCGATCAGGAAGATCGTCTCAACTTCTGGCGCAAGGCTTCGGTTCGCCATCGCGATTCGGAACTCGTAGTCGAAATCGCTGACCGCCCTCAATCCTCGGATCAAGACACGGCTTTCGCGCGACTTGGCAAAGTTGACCAAGAGCCCGCCGAATGTCGCAACTTCAACATTCCCCAGGGACTGTGTGCATTCTCGGAGCGCATCCAATCTCGCATCAACGGGAAGAAAAGGCGTCTTCTGGCTGTTCACTCCGATCGCCACAATCAGCTTGTCCACCAGCTTGGATGCCCGCTCGATGATGTCGAGGTGCCCCAAAGTGGGCGGGTCGAATGAACCCGGATAGACGCCGATCCTCATCACGAGCCGATTTTATCAGTTGCCTGGGATCGCCCGCTCACGGTAATGTTTCACCAGTTCGGAGAAGAGATGACTTACGAGACTTCGCGACGGGGATTTTTGAAGACGACGCTGACTGGGGTCGGCATGACAATCCTGCCCGCCTGGGCGGCGGCGGAGAACGCCGAAGTCATGGCCGAAGCCGCGCCGCAGCGCAAGTTCGGCCCCAACGACACAATCCAGATCGCGGTCATCGGCCCGGGCGGACCGAACGGAGGCTATCAGCAGGGCCTTGGTGTCACGCGCGGCATCCAGCAGATTCAGGGCGTCAAGGTTGTCTCCGTCTGCGATGTGGACACAACGCACCTGGACAACGCCGACAAGGTTCTCGGCGGCGGACTGAAAAAGCACAGAGATTTCCGAGAAGTCCTCTCCGACAAGGCAGTTGACGCCGTCGTCATCGGCACCCCCGATCACTGGCACTCGATCATCTGCATCGAAGCCGCCAAGGCCGGAAAGGACATCTACTGCGAAAAGCCGCTCACCCTCGGACTCGCCCAGGGACGAGACGTGGTGAATGCGGTCAAGAAGCATCGCCGCGTGCTCCAGACCGGCAGCCAGCAGCGGAGCGATTCCCGTTTCCGTCTCGCCTGCGAGCTGGTGCGGAATGGCCGCATTGGGAAACTCAAAACCGTCACCACCCGCCTTCCAACAGGTCCGACCGGCGGCCCATTTGAAGCCAAGCGTGCGCCCCGCTCCCTCGACTACAATATGTGGCTCGGCCCTGCCGCCGAAGCCGAATACTGCACCGAGCGCGTTCACGGCAACTTCCGCTGGTGGCTCGACTACAGCGGCGGAATGCTCACTGACTGGGGCGCGCATCACCACGACATCGCGCAATGGGCGATGGGCATGGATGAATCCGGTCCGATCAGCGTCTTCGCCACCGGGAAGCCGCAGCCGTTGATCGGCCCGCTTTCCTACAACACTTTCCCCGAATTTGATGTCACGTTTGAGTACGCGAGCGGAGTCGTGCTCCACTCCACCAACAAGGGCGAGAACGGGGTGCTGTTCGAGGGAGATAACGGCTGGATTTTCGTCAGCCGCGGGAAGATCGAAGCATCCGATCCCAAACTTTTGGAATCACCGCTCCCTGCCGACGCGATCCGCCTGGAAACGACTCCCGGGCACGGCCAGAACTTCATCGAGTGCATGCGGTCTCGCAAAAATCCGATCTGCCATGCCGAAGTCGGCCATCGTTCCGTCAGCATCTGCCACCTCGCCAACATCTCGCTCAAGCTCGGAGGCCGCAAGCTCAAATGGGATCCCGCCAAAGAGAAATTCGATGGCGACAAGGAGGCCGACAACCTCTGCCTCAACCCCGCCCGAAAGTGGGATTAGCAAGACGTCGCGAGATGGGTGAGGGGGATTTTCAGCCTTCAGTCCGTTTGAAAACAATCGGACTGAAGCTCAATCTGGCAGCACCCTCACCCAACCCTCTCCCTGAAGGGCGAGGGCTTCACTCCAAATTTCCGCATACAAAATCACACCGGTCATACGCCCATCCTCCACTCCGGAGCGCCGAAGCATTCCTCCGAGCCACTTGGGAGCCATTCCGGAGCCCTGAAGCATTCCTCCGGGGCACTTTGGAGCCATTCCGGCGGGCGGAATCGGTC
>JAEYWW010000101.1 GCA_023428805.1 Armatimonadota bacterium
GCTATTGATTCTGGAAAACCCCGAAGGCTCTGAGATCTACGTCCGAGCAACTGAAACCCCCGACTGGCTCAAGATGGGCTCGATCAAGGTCCGCATGCTCGTCAGCGCGGAGCGCGAAACAGATACGTCACAGATGAAGGCGCAGTTCATCGCCGCCGCTGCCGAGGGTGAAGTTCGCGACTGGGAGATCAAGAATCGGGTCGCCCCCAAACCCACACCGAAGGCATCTCCGCCAGCCAATCGAGGAACTCTCGCCAGCCGGGGAGGCGAACGGCCCTCTACGAATGTTTTGACGGGTGCCATCGGCGAGAATTCCAAGAATCTCTCTCCCGAGATTCTCAAGGTTCTGCCTGCCTATACCGATTTCATCGCGAATCGCAACAAGAAGATTTCCCGCGCCACCGCGCAGAGGATCGCGGAGGGCGTTCTCGCCTACAGCGTTCACTATGGCGTGGATGCCCGGCTCATCATGGCGATTGTCATGACCGAGAGCGGATTCAACCCCACCGCCAAGTCCAGCGCCGGAGCGCGCGGTTTGGGCCAGCTCATGCCGGGGACTGCCAAGGGGTTGGGCGTGGCGAACAGCTATGACACAGACCAGAATCTCTACGGCACGGTTCGGTTGATTCGCGGTCATATCGACAAGTACACCAAGCAGAAGGACGGCGACAGCTTCGAGGGCCTGGTCCTCGCACTGGCGGCCTACAATGCGGGCTCGGGCAACGTGCGAAAGCACGGCGGAGTGCCTCCGTTCAAGGAGACCCAGAACTACATCCGCAAAGTGATGGCCGCCTACAAAGCGCTCTGCGGCGAATAACGCCTGTTTCCTGCTGCCAGGCTTGAGCATGACGCGTCGGAGTTCCTTCTGCAACGCCGACGCGTCATGCCCCACGATGTCTGCGCTGCAATAGAATAGACATGGTGCAGGAAATCACTTGGGCGGATTTTGAGAAGGTGGAGCTTCGGTGCGGGACGATCACGCGGGCGGAGCTTTTCCCAGAAGCGAGAAAACCGGCCTACAAACTCTGGATCGATTTCGGGCCGGAGATTGGTGTTCTCACCTCATCCGCACAGATCACGATTCACTACGAAGTTGAATCTCTCGTCGGAACCCAGGTGATGGGAGTGGTCAATTTCCCGCCGAAGCAGATTGGTCCAGTCCGGTCCGAGTGCCTGGTGACGGGGATGCCCGACGAAAACGGAGCGGTTGTTTTGATGCGCCCGGATCGGCGCGTGCCCAATGGGGCGAAGCTTTTTTAGGTCCATGCAACCCGGGTCAACGAAATCCGTCAAAGAGAGCATGGACAAGGCTCGCCCGGCAACTCCGTGGGCTTCGATCCTCCCGATGATGGGCGCGATCTTTTATGGCGTGTCTCCGATCGATCTGATCCCGGATGTGATCTTGCTGTTGGGATGGGTGGACGATGCCCTGATCATCCCGATTCTTCTCGTCTGGTCGCTCCTCGCGTGGAATCATCACAAGAAGGCCGCGCGGATTCGACCTGCCGCTCAGGCTCAAAGCAACTCCATCATTGACGTGAAGGCGGAGCCTGTCATTCCCAACAGTTACGAGCAGACGCTGTAAGAAAACGTATAGTTTTGAGCCTTGCAAGCTGTATCATAGTTGCGAGGCTTTTTCATGCTTGCGACTCTGGCTTCCATTCTGCTCCTCGCGCCGTGGGGAGGGGCTTCCAAGGTTCACGTTGATAAAGGGGGAGCGTTCGCGCTCAATATCCCGGATGGCTACACGGCCGAACGGATGGACTTCGGCGATGGACTGGCGCTGACCGAGATTGGTGATCCCAGAAAGGAGTCTGGTCCGATGATCAACGTCCTCACCCAGAAATCGGCGGAGGACATTGATCCCGCAAACCACAAACAGGTTGCGGATGCCGTGATCGAGTTTGTCGAGGGCGTTCTTGCGGAGGATGGCGAGATTGCCAGTCGAAAGAGGAGCGAAACAACATTCGGCGGGCGGAAGGCGAGCCGCGAAGACCTGACTTTCAAGGACGGCGACGGCGTCGCTTGGAAGGGCTGGATCATGGTTGTCTGCGGCAAACGGAACGTCGTGGCAATCATGCCTCATGCTCCATCCAGCGACAGCGCTGGGTGGAAGCTGGTTGAGGATCATGCGATGAGCCTCGCGGTGGAATCCTCGACCCCGGGTGGGGCGTCTTCGCCAAAGTCCGGCGGAGGCATTCTGAACAAAGAAGCTCTCAGCAGCGCGGCGGGCAAGATTCGCGGCAATTTCAAGCGTGAGTCGATGGACAAGGTGATCGTGGCGGGCGATCCGCCGCTCACCTACGGGTCGGTGGCAAACTTTGTGACGGTCATGGAACTGCTCTTCGACATGCAGTTCACCGAGACGGAGTTCGAGGCGACCCGCGAACGATTCATCGAGTACTACAACAAGCAGGATGCCGAAGGAAAGCGCATTCTTGCCCTTCAGGGGGCGGAGCTTTTGAAGTCGGCCACGCAGGGCACTGCCGAGGAAGTCGCACAGAGCCGGGCCGAGGGACGAGCGGTGTTTGAGAACGCCTTCAAGCTCGGCGCCGAGCAGGGGATGGGATACGCCCAGGTGATGTGGGACGCGATCACGCGGCGATCCAATAAGCTCGCCACGGCGAAGGGACAGCCCAAGAAAGAAGATTGGGATCAGGAGATCAGCGAAGCCGACATCGACGCCACGCTCGAAATGCTCTACTTCATGTGGGTTGCGGCGGGTCGAGATGCAGGCGATGTGACACCGGATGATGTCATGAGAGTCCGCAGCAACATCATCCAGGAACTGCCCGAGATGGACCCGCAGCTTCAGCTTGTCATTGCGAATGCTCCTAAAGTGTATGCGGGCATGAGGCAGATGTGGCAGTCGGCAACCTTGGAGCAGCGCATCATGCTCAGCCAGCAGTACGGAGGTGCGCTCGACCAGATGGGGTTGACCGAGGGCGGCAGCTTTGAGCAATCCGGCGGAGGAGGGGGAGGCGACAGCGGATCGAACCTTGCCGCGATCGCCCAGAACACCGCCTGGAACGCCGCCAAAACCTGGACAACGACATCGAACTGAAGAGCGTGGTGCCGGTCAGCTACTCGGCGTCGTAGAGTTGACCGGTTCCCGTCTCCCACATGAAGAATGCGTTTTGGTCGGAGTCGTAGAAACAAGCTGATCGGGTGCGCCCTTCGGTTCCGCTGATGCCGCTCACCTTGACTCCCTGCGTCCTCAACTTCGCGATCTCCTGCTCAAGATTGGCGACATTGAAAACCATACGTGGGCGGGGAAAGCCCGCATCCTCATTCGGATGCTCCTTGTAGAAATTGTCTGTGCTGAACAGCCCAACTCTGCCGTTCGCGCCGTCAGCATCCAAGAAAGCAAAGCCCCAGTCTTCGACATGGATCAGTCGAAATCCGAGCTTGGTCGTATATTCTTCGATGGCGGCGTCGAGGTCGGAGACGTAATAGAGCGTCTCCAGCGCACGGCGAAACATGCGCTTACAATACCTTTCGGCCTAAATTTTCGCAGGGGTGCCCAAAAGTCCCGGTGAGGTTCAAATGAGTGGCAAGTAGAACGATAAGAAGAGGCGCATCCTAAGCAATCTATCAAGCCTCTCGTGCAAGAAATCCAGAAAAATCTCACACTTCCCTGATTCTTGCCGAATCATGCATTTCTAGGTTTACATGTTCGGGGCACGTTTAGTTGCAGGATTGCTTTTTGCCGGTCTGGTCTGCTTAAGCGGCAATCAAGAAGCGGCGGCCCAGATCTCCTTTGGTTCTGGCTGGTACGACATCACTTGGGAAGACTCGGATGGGGAAATTGAGGCTGATGGTTTGAGTCCATCTCCGCAAAGTTGGGATCATGGACGAGCACGGAAGGCGGTGTGGATACCGGGAAGTACACCGTGCAGGCCAGCCCGATCAATCCTGCCACCGGCACGGTGGAAATCAACGGCAGCATCATTGCCACCCTCACTTGGAATCCAGGCATGTCGAGTGCGCCACCTCCTCCCAAGACGATTGTCAAGATCGAAGCACTCACATCGGCCAGCGGAGCATCGGGGCTGGAAGCCGACTGTGGAATCGACGGAGCGCAATATCAGGATGAAGGCGACTTGGTCACCGATATTGCGACCTCCTGGGTTGTCCTCACTTCCAATGCCTCGTCCGTATCATTGCCTGTCGGCGCATCATGCCACGCGAAGGCGACTGGAACTGGCACAGAGGTGCCGATCGTGATGTCTTGGATTCGGGTGACAGCCTATACTCCGACGATTGATCTCGATGGGCTGAACAGCACCGACGGCAAATCGCTGATCGGCCAGTGTGTCCGAGGCACACCCAGCCTGGATTCCCTCCCCACAGATTCGCCCAACGACACCTACAGCTGGTCTGTGAGCGCCAATGGCGAGTTCGACAGCTATACCGTCGCATCGGGCGGTGTGAGCTCGACCTATGACGAAACGTTGACGCTCAACGGTTCAACTCTGACCGCCTGTTTCCGAAAACCGGAAACGGTGACCTATGAGTGCGTGGTGAACCTGTCCGAACCCGGGCTTCCTAATTTCACCCTGTTTAAAGAATTTGAAGTGGAAGAGCCCCGAGATCGGGATTCTGAAGATGATCCGGGTGATAATCCGTATCTCACATTCCAGAAAGGATCAGTAAAGGCTAACGCATCCGGAGTATCGGCTGTCTATTTTGGTCCAGATGATCTGACGGTAACATTCCCGAACGATTCGACTAAGTATGTGCCTTATGGACAAACTGGAAAAGTGGGGGTTGCATGGAGCAACAAGATTAACACAGCATCAAAGTATCATAGTGGTTTAGACATAGTTAAACATTCTATGTTAACGTCATTCGCCGAACTGTCAGAAGGCTTCAAAAAATCAATAGTGATTGGGAAAAGGCATCCAGTAACTTCACAAGTGGAGGATACAAACTTGATAATGCATATCCCTACAAGCTCAATTCGACCACAGGCTATTTTCCTGCAGACGGATCGCTTGCGATGGAAACGGATTCGCCTTACATCTCTATTCCAAAAAGCACACATAAATCCGCACAATTCGATAATGAACAACACCGAGTTTACCTCATGTATTATCCGCCTAATAATGGTGTGGGACGCAATGCAATCGCCATACAGTATGCTAATTGGGCGTTTTCTGGCCTTGTGCAGAAGAGTGGAAGTAGTTGGCCCGTTTCTGGAGATTCACTCACGAATGAAAATCCAGATGAGTTTCCGACGCCACCCGTTTGGTCAGATGTGATCGACAATACTGCCGTAACTTGGATTTCAGAATAGCAATTACCTAGAAATGAGTAAAAATATGTTGGTTTCACTTATTCTTTTCGCACTTCAACCGACTGACGTTAATTCGTCGAGCTTCATGCAGAATCGTCCCGGGCAGTTTTCTTCGCATCCCGATACACCAGAGCGCAGAAAGCTCTCAGAGGAATATCGTATTGCAGTTAACAATGCGAAGGTTGCCATGCATCAAAGACAATATGGCAAGGCTCTCGAATTATTGGAGCCTTTCCGAGATGACCGATCCAACAGTATTCGCGGATTCATGATCGAAGCCGCCTTCTGTGCCGCTGATTGGAAACTTGCGGAGGAGCTGTTGCTGGAGATGCACCAGGTCAGATTGGAGCAGAACAGCAACGCGATCTTCTGGTCGCATGACAAATTGACATTGGCCGTGACCGCGGTCATGCAAGATGATATTGAGAAGGCGCGAAAGTACTTCAAGGAAACAGGGGTCAAGGAAAACGACTCGTACAACCGCGCCTACGAAAGGCGCACATATCTTTCGCGAAAGCCGGAGGACTTTGGCTACGATCTCTGCCTTCTCTTTGGCAGCGGGGGATGGGACTACAAAGATGCACTTCGCTTGACATCCGAAAAGGCACTCTCCTACAAGCCGGAATCGCTCTTCGCCCACGGTCGCCTCGCGGTTGCTCTAGAATACACAGAGCCCATTCGTGCCCTGAAACACGCCCGGATCGCTCAGAAATCCGATCGCCCAGACACCATCAAAGACACCAAAGAAGTTATTGACCGCATTCTGCATCGGTATCCCAAGTTGCGAAATTCTGAAGTAGCCGACTAACCGTCCGCTACTCCGCGACCTTGAGGACGCTCAAGAAGGCTTCCTGGGGGACTTCGATGCTGCCGATGTTCTTCATGCGCTTCTTGCCCTTCTTCTGCTTTTCGAGCAGCTTGCGCTTGCGGCTGACGTCGCCGCCGTAGCACTTGGCGATGACGTTCTTGCGGAAGGGCTTGATCACGTCTGCCGCGATGACCTTCGCGCCGATGGCGGCCTGGATCTTGACTTCGTATTGCTGGCGCGGGACGACTTTGCGGAGCTGCTCGACGATGGCGCGGCCGCGGGGATAGGCGAACTGCTTGTTGACGATGAAGCTGAGCGCGTCAACCGCGTCGCCATTCAACAGAATGTCCACTTTGACGAGTTCGCTGGCTTGGTAGTCGGCAAACTCATAGTCGAAGCTCGCGTAGCCTTTGGTGGAGGACTTGAGCTTGTCGAAGAAGTCGAGCAGAATCTCCGCAAGCGGAAGAGAATAGTAGAGAATCGCCCGGTTGGAGGTTGGATACTCGGTCTTGCGATAGACGCCGCGCCTCTCTTGGCAGAGATTCATGACCGCTCCGACGTAGTCGTTCGGCACCATGATCGTCGCATCGACCATTGGCTCCTCGATGCTCGCCATTTCGTTCGGCGAGGGCATCTCGCTTGGGTTGGAGATATGGAGCACGCCGCCCTTGGAAGTGTTGACCACGTAGTCCACGCTTGGCGCGGTGAGGATGAGGTCAAGGTCGAACTCACGCTCCAAACGCTCGCGCGCAATCTCCATGTGGAGCAATCCGAGGAATCCACAGCGGAAACCGAAGCCGAGCGCCGCCGAGGTTTCCGGCTCGAAGTCAAGGGAGGCGTCGTTGAGCTGCAACTTCTCGATGGCGTCCCGCAGATCAGCGTAGTCATCCGCATCGGTCGGATAGAGGCCGCAGTAGACCATCGGCTTGGCTTTGCGGTAGCCGGGCAGAGGCTCGGTCGCGGAGTCAACGCCCTGGGTCACGGTGTCGCCGACGGCGGCGTCGCCAATGCTCTTGATCGCGGCGGTGATGAATCCGACCTCGCCTGCATTGAGCACCTTGCCGCGCTCCAAGGCGGGGCGGAAAACGCCGACTTCGTCCACCTCGAAAACCTTGCCGGTGGACATCATCTTGATCTTGTCGCCAGGCTTGACGCTGCCATCCACAACGCGGACATAGGCGACCGCCCCCTGGTAGCTGTCGAAGTGGGAGTCGAAGATGAGCGCGCGGAGCGGCTTTTCGGGATCGCCGCTGGGTGGAGGAACGTGCTGGACGACCGCTTCGAGGATGTCCTCAATGCCGAAGCCGGACTTTCCGCTGCAGGGAATCGCTTCGCTGGCGTCGATCATCAGCGCATTCTCGATCTCCTCCTTCGCCATCTCGATGTCGGCGTGGGGGAGGTCGATCTTGTTGATGCAGGGGATGATTTCCAGGTTCTGGTTCATCGCCATGCCCGCATTGGCGATGGTCTGCGCCTCGACGCCCTGGGTGGCGTCGACGAGAAGAAGTGCGCCCTCGCAGGCATAAAGCGCTCGGGAGACCTCGTAGGTGAAATCGACGTGACCCGGGGTGTCGATCAAGTTGAACTGGTAGGTTTCGCCATCCTTCGCGGTGTAGCTGAGCCGGACGGCGGTCATTTTGATCGTGATGCCCCGCTCGCGCTCAAGGTCCATCGTGTCGAGCATCTGCTCCTGCGCTGTCCCACGCACGGCTCCGGTCTTCTCGAGGATGCGGTCCGCGAGAGTGGATTTGCCGTGATCAATGTGGGCGATGATGCAGAAATTGCGGATGCGGGACTGATCCATCGAACCGCAAGATTTTACCGTTCGGGTTCGGAGTCGGCTTCGCCAAACGGATGGAGGGCTTCGTGCCGCAACGCCTCTTGTCGAATTTTATGAACCAACTCAGACATCTCCAAGGCCCTCCGAAATCTCTGCTCCGGCGTCATCTGTCTCAATAACTGAATGTGCATTTCATGCGCCCAAGGTGTTGTGTCCAGCAGATCGGTTCGGCGCATGGGAACAGTATACACT
>JAEYWW010000194.1 GCA_023428805.1 Armatimonadota bacterium
GCCGACATCAAGCAGAGTGCGCTGGGCGTGAGCCAGCAAACCATCGAGGAGCACACAGTTTATTCGGAAGCCGTAGCAATGGAAATGGCCGAAGGAGTGCGGCAGAGGCTCAACTCGACTTGGGGAGTCGGCATCACCGGGGTTGCCGGGCCCGATGCCGATGGCAATGTTCCCGCCGGCAGCGTTTGGATCGCCCTTGCGGGGGGTGGCAAAACCCATGTGGAGGCATTGAGGCTTCCCGGTTCGCGGGACGATGTCAGGAGGAGGTCTGTGATGGCCGCACTCAATCTCCTGAGAAAAACAATCGAAAGAAAATCGTCCTGATCTCTCAGAAAATTTCGCAATCACCCCCGTGATGACCTAAACTAACGCTGACAATTTGATTTGGTGAGGCCCGCTGTCGTGGCGTGGCTGAAAATGGGGGAAGTCCGGTGAAATTCCGGCGCTGTGCCGCAACGGTGAAAGTCCGAATGCCCGCTCATCAAAGAAGCGTCCACCACCTGCGAGCTACGGGTGTCTCGGCAGGTGACCTTGTGTCTGAGGTCACTGAACATGAAGCAGAAAGCGTTTACGCTCATCGAACTCTTGGTTGTCATCGCCATCATTGCGATTCTGGCCGCCATCCTTTTCCCGGTTTTCGCCCAGGCGAAAGCCGCCGCCAAAAAAACTCAATCCACCAGCAATCTCAAGCAGATTGGGCTGGCCTGGAGCCTCTATTCGACCGATTACGACGACATGGTGATGCGTGTCCGAATCCCCGAAGGCGCCATCGTTCGGTATTGGTGGGGCTCCTTTGATGGAGCCACTTTGGACCCCAAGGGAGGTTTGCTCCACCCCTACACAAAGAGCGAGGGAATCCAGAGCGATCCGGTCTTCCCGCGCACTTTGCGCACCGCTCTCGGGCTGACGGGATATGGCTACAACTACAATTTCCTGAGCCCTTCCAGCTACGATCCCAGCACCTGGGAGGAGACTGCGCTGCCCCTCAGCTCCTCGCAGATTGAGCAGCCGGCGGACACGATCTCATTTGCCAGCGCAGCTCGAATCAACAACTGGGATTTCGCCACTCCGACTTTGGAGGGCAACGCCTACATTGATCCTCCCTCCGCTGACTTTCCGGGGATTCACGGACGCCACAGCGGGCAGTCCGCCGTGCTCTGGTGCGACACCCATGTGAAGACGCTCAAGCCCTTTGTGAGGGCGGGCTCCTTCGGATATGGCTATGAGGGAGCAGACTTCCAGAGGAATCAACTGGGCGATCTGCTGGCTCCGAATTGTCCGATTGATTCGGCTTGCGAAGACTTCTACTACGCCACGACAAAGCCGCAGACCTGACGCCTACTGCGGTCGGCGTGCGGATGCCATCTGGAGCGGGATCATGGTGCGGCGTGCCTTTGGCGCGTCGCCCAAACTCCCGTAGAGGTCGTGCTCTTTTCCTTCGGAAACCATAACGTCCACAAGCTGTCCGGGTTGAACGTCGCCTTGGGCGTAAACCCATCCGTCGATTTCGGGAGCATCGCGGAACGATCGACCCGCCGCCCACCCGTCCTTGACTTCATCCACGAGGACCTGGATCGAACGCCCCTCCCAGGCGCGGTTCTTCTCCAGCGAGATCGACTGCTGAAGCCGCATGAGACGGTTGTAGCGTTCCTTCTTCACCTTCAAAGGAACCTGTTTTGGCATGTCGTGGGCGGGCGTTCCAGGTTCGCGGCTGAAGGTGAACGCCCCGACGCGATCCAAGCGCGCTTCGCGGGTGAAGTCGAGCATCGCCTTGAATTCCGCTTCCGTTTCTCCGGGGAAACCGACGATGAAGGTGGTTCGGATGGCGGCATCGGGCATCGCGGCCCGGACTTTTTCGAACACGCGCAGGTATCGCTCGCCATCCCACGGACGCTTCATTCGTCGAAGCGCGTCGGCGTGGACGTGCTGAAGGGGAATGTCAATGTATGGCAGGACTTTGTCGAGAGTCGCCATCGCCTCAATCACTTCGTCGGTGAGGCGGTTGGGATAGAAGTAGAGCAGTCGAATCCACTCGATGCCGTCCACATTGTTCAACTCCCGAAGCATCTTGGGCAAGGTGAACTCGCGGTAGAGGTCATAGCCGTATTGCGTCACATCCTGGGCGATCAGGTTGATTTCTTTCGCGCCAGTCGCCGCCAGGTGCCGTGCTTCCTGCACAATGCGCTCAATTGGCTTGCTCTGGTGACCGCCGCGGAAGCTTGGAATCGTGCAGAAGGTGCATCGGTGGTCGCAGCCTTCGCTCACTTTGAGATAGGCGCTCCAAGGTCGTCCTGTTCGGGCGCGGGTGGGGACCTCCGCCCAACGGTGGTGCGGCGCGTCGATTTCGACCCGGGCTTCGTGGTGGGCGAAGGTGGTTCGGACAATCTCATCGAACCGTCCCATCTGCCCGACGCCCACATAGCGATCGGCACCGGGGGCCAGCCTTTCCAATTCTGCGCCCAGCCTTTGACTCAGACATCCAGCGACGATGACCCGCCCTGAACCCTTTTCGGCGACGGCTTTGCGGATTGCTTCGATGGATTCCCGCTTGGCGGCTTCGAGGAATCCGCAGGTGTTGATGATCGTGATGTCGGCATCCGCCGCGCCGTCAATGCTCAAACCTTGGGCGCGAAGAACACCGGCAATCTCCTCGCTGTCGACTTCGTTTTTGGCGCAGCCGAGCGTGATGATGCGGACGTTCTTGGGAGCCTCAGGCATGGGGAGTATCCGATTATGGAACATCGGGGCATTTGGGCCCCAGATTCGAACCTGCGGAACATCGGATGAGCCCGACTGCTCAAAATGAGTTGCACCTGTCAGTTTTGGCAGGATTCTTGCACCAGCAATTATAAGAGCATGAAAAAGTTTGTCTTTGTCGCGGCATCGGCCTTGGTCGCCTCCGCCGCATTCGCCGGGCCGTTTGGAGCGGCAGGCGACTACAACGTCTTCGTCGGAGAGAATTTCAACAGTTCCAACTCCGACACCGAAGGTCGGCTGGGCGCGGGTGGTTCAGTCACGCTGAACAACTACGATGTCGGTCTCGGCAATCCGGGCGGCCCTGTGTTGAGCGCGGGCACCGACTTGATCTTCAACAACGGCACCGTTCGCGGTGATGCGTATTACGGTTCGAGCTACAGCGCGAACAACCTGAGCTACGCCAATGGCGGCGCTCCGATGCTCGGTTCTCCGATTGATGCCAACGGCGCATATCAGAGCCTGGTCAGCCTTTCCGCATATATGTCTGGACTGCAGGCGAACGGGAGCACTTCGAAGCCCTACAGCACGATTCTGCTGCAGGGAAGCGACTCTGATCTGAACATCTTCGACTTGGATGCGAATATGCTCGGTGGAGCCAGCGACATCAACATCATCATCCCTGACGGAGCGTCGGCGGTTGTCAATGTGTCGGGGTCCAGCGTGAACCTTCCGAACTTTGGCTACAACATCAATGGCAGCCAAGACCCGGAGAAATTCCGCAAGGTCATCTGGCACCTCAAGGATGCGCAGACCGTTTCCATGAGTTCACTCAATGGAACTTTCTTTGCTCCGAACGCTGCGGTCCAGGGCAGCTACGGAGCGGTGAATGGTCAGTTCTTCGCGAAGAGCTTCGATGGCCACACCCAGTTCAACTGGCAATCCTACAACGGCACGGAGGCAGTTCCGGAGCCCGCGTCCATGATTGGTTTGATTGCGGGAATCGGCGCGCTCGCCGCCTTCCGACGCAAGAAGAAAGCCTGAATAGATGCACACATAAAACGCCCTCCTCAGATAGAGGAGGGCGTTTTTCTGCGGCCTCGTGGCGAAGCATGACCAGCCCAGGCTAAACTTCGCGCATGGCTCGTTTTTCGATCTCAACGGACTATCTGATGACGGTCCTCGAAGACCTCATCAATACTCCCAGTCCGACCGGCGATACCGACTGGGCGGTGGGAATGGTCCAGAACGAGCTTGAGCTGATGGGTGTTCAAAACTACAAGACGACGAAGGGAGCATTGGTCGCCCATTACGAGGGATTCAGCCAGGCCCGGCCGCGAGCGATCACCGCGCATGTGGACACGCTCGGCGCGATGGTCGCCGAAGTCAAGCGGAACGGACGTCTGAGATTGAAGGCCCTCAACGGCGTCAACTGGCCGACTGTGGAGAGCGAGGGAGTGACGATTCGCACCCAATCCGAGCGCCAGTTCCGCGGTTCGATGGTTCTCGCCAATGGCGCGTCGCACGTCAACAAGGAGGCGGGCACCAAGGAGCGGACCGCCGAAACGCTCGAGGTTCGCATCGATGAGTCAACGAGCAGCGAAGACGAGACGAGATTGCTGGGCATCGAAGTGGGTGACTACGTCTATTTCGATCCGCGATTTGAGCACAATCGAGATTCGGGCTACATCCGCTCGCGATTCCTGGACGACAAAGCGGGTGCGGCCTGCATCCTGGCGGCTCTGAAAGCCCTTGCCGACATTGGCGTGAGTCCAGTGCAGCGCACGCACATCCTCTTCAGCGTCCACGAGGAAGTCGGGCATGGCGGAAACGATGGGCTTCCTGACGACCTTCAGGAGATGGTGGTCGTGGATATGGCCTGCATTGGGGATGGGCAGAATGGCACGGAGCAGAATTGCTCCATCTGCCTCGCCGACTCCAGCGGCCCCTACAGCCGCGAACTGAGCGACCGGCTCCGCAGCCTTGCGAACTCCAATGGAATCGTCTTGAAGCCCGACACCTATCGCTACTATGGATCGGATGGATCAGCTTATTGGCGCATGGGCGGACTGGCTCAGATCGCGCTGATCGGCCCCGGGGTGGACACCAGCCACGGCTACGAGCGCACTCACTTGGATGCGCTGCGCGATACGGCGGCTCTGCTTGCCGAGTATCTGGTTGAGGAATGAGCTAGCGGTCGTTGTACGACACTGAGTAGTGGGTTTTGTTTTCTCGTCGACTGACGAAGATCACGTAGTTGCGCTTGCCCTTCGACCCCATGATCGTCTTGTGATCGGAGTTCTTGCTATCGGAACGGGTTTCGATTTGCTTCGCGAGGAACTCCGTCACTTTTTCGACCGGATCATCCGTGATTCGTTCGACCGATCCCGAGGCTTTGCCGCCGCGCAGAGTTTTGGAATCGAGTGAAGATGCCGCTTTCGTGGAACCCGGATAGAGCGCAATTCCCACTTCTGACTCATCCAGGAGCAGGTTGGTCGATGAAATGCTCGTATTGCCCTCGCCGTCAATTGCGGAATAAGTTCCCCCACCCTGATCGTCGCCGACAAAGCGCCCTCGTCCCCCATCGGAAGAGGTGACGCTTGTGTTATGTCCGTCCCCGATGATCGTCACGGTGTTCCCGTCACCATCTGTTCGCACTTCGGTGGACATCTCCGGGGTTTTTGCGCAGCCAGCGAAGACGAGCAGCATCCCAAAAGCTGGCCAAAACAGCTTCAAAAAACGCCTCGAAGCCGTCCAGTCGAATCCCCAAGCTTGTCCATCGGAACATTCATCCAGTCGAGCATGTTGAGGCAGAGATTGCTCATGGGGGTGTTGTTGGGAACGATGTAGTGGCGTCCTCCCTTCAATTTGCCCGCCGCTCCGCCCGCAATGAGGATCGGAAGGTCGTTGTGGTTGTGGCGGTTGCCGTCGCTGATTCCGCCTCCGTAGACGATCATGGAGTTGTCGAGCAGGGTGCCCT
>JAEYWW010000297.1 GCA_023428805.1 Armatimonadota bacterium
GTCATGGAGAGGGCGTCGGAGCCGCTGTTGGGTTCGCTGAGAGCGTAAGCGCCGATCCATTCGCCGCTCGTCAGCCGGGGCAGATACTGCGCCTTCTGCGCATCGGTGCCAAAGCAGGTGAGGCCGAACTGGCTGATGCCGCTGGTGATGCCGACTGTGACGCTGAAGCTGGCGTTGAGGGAGAGGTATTCGAGGATGCGTGCCGCGAGGTTTTTGCTCAGCCCAAGCCCGCCGTGCGCGTCGGGGGCGTCGATTCCGCAGAATCCAAGCTCACCCGCCTTGCGGATCAATCCTGGCATCAAGCCCTCTTCTTGGGCGTCGAGCCGATCGGACAGGGGCACAACCTCCTTCCTGCTGAACTGCTCCGCCATCTGAATCATCAGCTTTTCGTCGGAGCTGAAGTCGCCGGGAGTGAAGATTCGCCCCGGGGTATGGCTGAAAAAAGATCCGCCACAAACTGAAGAAGATTCATGCGTCAGTGCCATGCGTCAAAACCCATCGCGGCAGCGCTGCCTGCGAGGGCATGATTATACAAGTTGTGCTTTTTTGAATGAGAAGAGCAGGTTAAGATTTATTTCTATACTTCTAGAAATATTGTATGATCCGGGCATGGAGATTGATCGGTGCGCGGCGGCATTCAAGGCGCTGAGCGATCCTACGCGGCTGAGGATTCTGACCTTCCTGCGTGACTGCTCAAGGAAAGTTGCGGTCACGGACGAGGGCGACATCGCCCCGATGCAGGGCCCCAACGTCGGCGAAGTCTGCTGCCACATCACCGGTGTTGAGAAGGCCACCTCCACCATCAGCTTTCACTTGAAGGAGCTTCGCCAGGCGGGCGTCATCAAGATGACCAAGCAGGGCAAGCACATGATCTGCGAAATCAATCAGTCTGCGCTGCTGGAACTGGGAGGTTTTCTTTCTGAATTTACGGCACCGTATCTCAGGACAAAGACTGTCCTCTTCGTCTGCGTTCACAACGCGGGACGCTCGCAGATGGCGGAGGCGTTCTTCAATGCCAAAGCCAAAGAATCTGGACTCCCCATAAGAGCCGTCTCCGCCGGAACTCTTGGAACGGGCGAATTGAACCCCAGGGCCATCGAAGCCATGACCGAAGTTGGGATCTCTCTAGCCGATCATCAGGCCAAGCTGTTGACCGATGCGATGGTGCAAACCGCCGATGTCATCGTGAGCATGGGTTGCGGGGTGGACGCGGAATCGTGCCCCGCCAAGTTCATAGTGACCGAAGATTGGGGGCTGGACGATCCCGCTGGTCTGCCTTTGAGGGCCGTGCGGCTGATACGGGATCAAATCGAGCTCAAAGTCATTGACCTGCTCCGGCGGATCGCATGAAGAAGCGGTGCATCGCCGAAGCCATCGGCACGTTCGCGATTGTGTTCTGTCCGGTGGCTTTGGGGGCGGTTTCAAAGCTGACGGGAAGCGATCCTGGCCTGCTGGCGGCGGCTCTGGCATCGGGGCTGCCCGTCCTGGCGATGATCTATGCGCTGGGTCCGATCTCCGCCCATTTCAACCCTGCGGTGACCGTTGCCTTCGCTTTGGCGGGCAGATTCCCGTGGAGGCACGCACCGTCCTATATCGCTTCCCAACTCTGCGGCGCACTTGCCGCGGGCGGCGTGTCCGCCCTTCTGTTTGGGCCTGGGGGTGGAGTGCATATCCCCGCCTCCCCCGATCTTGTGGCCCGCAACGTCGGGTTGGAAGGGGTGATCACCTTCCTCCTGATGTTCGTGATCATCGCGACGGCGACCGACAGGAGAACTTCGCCTGTCGTTCCCGCTTTGGCCATTGGGATGACGGTCATTTTCGGAGTGCTGATTGGCGGCCCGGTGACCGGCGGTGCCATGAATCCAGCCCGCTCTTTCGGAGCCGCTGCCTTCGGAGGGTGGTCCGCTTTCGGGCAGATGGGTGTCTATGTTCTCGGCCCTTTGACGGGCGCTGCGGCGGCCGTCAAAGCATACGAAGCGATCAGGTTGAATCAAGATTTCGCATGCAGCGCTCCCGAACTTGAGGGAGAGTAATTTCTGTTATGGTCGGAGTGGGCTGGTATTATTCGCCAGAAGGGGGCCTGTAGCTCAGTGGTAAGAGCGGGCGGCTCATAACTGCTTGGTCGTGGGTTCGACTCCCACCGGGCCCACCACCCTGCTGGCCTGGTTATGTCTCCCGAAGAAGTCACTCCGCCCGCCGCGCCGCGCATCCTCGCCTGGCGTCTTGGAGATGATCTGCAGGTCAAATCGGTTCCCTGGCGGGAGTGCATCGAATCGCCGGGAACCTGCTCGTGGATTCATGTTGAGCGGGTGGATGGAGCTTCGACGACCGCTCATCTCGCCCATGAATTTGGGTTCCCCGAAGCCGCCGCCAAGGATGCGGCTTTCGGCCATGTCCGCACCGGAATCGACCACCGCAACGGCTCCTACGGGTTCGTGCTCCCCTTTCTGGAAGAACATCCAGCCGGTGAATTCAAGAATGTCGGATTCTTGGTTCGGAAGGGGCTGGTCGTCACCGTCGCCGAAGGCATTCCCGACCGGCTTGCCGCCGTCAAAGAAGATTGGATCGACGATCCAGACGACATCGGGCCGAACATCAGCAAGCTGATCCACAGCATGTTGGATGCCAATATCGACGGCTTCTACCCCTACATCGATGATTTGCAGGACCAGATCGAAAAGCTGGAAGACACGATTTTTGAATCGAACAAACCTGATCCAGAACAGGCTTTGGCCCTCAAGCGAAGCCTTCTTGAAGCAAGGCGCGAACTCGCGCCGTCGCGCGATGTCCTCAGCGCGTTGCTTCGTCATGGCGCGCCCTGCGTCTCTGCCGAACACGCGCCGGACTACCAGGACTTGATCCAGCACATCCTGAGATTGATCGACGGGATCGATCTCGGACGCGATATTTTGAGTTCAATCATGGATGCCCAGCTCAGCGTTGTGAGCAACAGGCTGAATGAGGTGATGCGGACCCTCACCGTGATCTCCACGCTGATGATGGCCTGCTCGTTGATCGCGGGAATCTACGGAATGAACTTCACCCATATGCCGGAACTGAAGTGGTATTTCGGCTATCCCTTCGCGCTCTTCATGATGGCGGCAGTCTGTGGTTTGATCCTCATCATCTTCCGCAAGCGCGGCTGGTATTGAGGCCCGCGCCCCGTTTTGCAAATCCACCGCACGATTGCGGGGCTGGCGCGTCTAAACTCCAGGTATGAAGCCATCCTTCGCCGCCGTGGCCGGATTTGTCGCTCTGGGCTCGACGCTCGCCTTTGCGATCCAGGAGAAGAACAACAATTCAGGCGCACCCGCCTCCAACCAGGCGACCCAGGAGCAGATTGAAGCCGCGCTCAAGGACCTCAAGGTTTTCAATAAAGCGGACAAGGCCGAGGATGGAACTGTGGTGTATGACCTCTTCATCCGCCAGATCAATGTTCAGCTCTATATGAACC
>JAEYWW010000310.1 GCA_023428805.1 Armatimonadota bacterium
GGATTACAGCGTGGACGTCGTCAGGATGGTCGAGAAGCTGGCGACGCAGCTTGACAATGCGCGAACCATGGGCCGCATGGCCGCATTTATTGATCGCGATGACATTGTCATGCAGCTCCGCAAGATCAGCGCGTCCATGCCGAAGGAGATGAAGGACGCCGCCAATGTCGCCCGGGAGAGCGAAAAGGTCCTCGACAACGCCAAAACCGAGGCGGAGATGACCCTGGACCAGGCAAAGAGGGAGTCCGAGCGATTGCTTTCCGAAGCAAAAAAGGAATCCGAGCGGCTGGTCGAACAGGCCAAGCTCCAGCAGGAATCCATGATCAGCGAGAGCGAAATTTTGAAGCTCGCCAAGGCGCAGAGCGAGGAAATTCGCAGCCAGGCCGAGCGCGACTCCCGATCGATGCGCCGCGGTGCGGAGGAATACGCATTCGAGGTCATGAGCAAGCTGGAATCGAATGTCGGACGAGTCCTCGCCGCCGTTGAGCGCGGCAAGTCCGAACTCGAAGACTCGATGCAGCCCGAAACCCCGCGCGAAAAAGTCCGCGCCTAACCCATGTCTCCTCTCGCGCAATCGCTCTGGGTGGCCCTCGGTGCCGCCGTCGGAGCGAATGCGCGGTTCTGGATCGGCGAATTCTTCAAAGCCCGCTGGGAGCATCCGTTTCCCTGGGCGACGTTGACGATCAATCTTCTCGGTTCATTTCTGATCGGCCTCGCGGTCGTCATACTTGCGGGTCGCCCGGCACACTGGCATCTCTTTGTCGTTGTCGGCCTTCTTGGCGGCTTCACCACATTCAGCGCGTTTTCGATTGAGAATGTGCGGCTGATGCAGGAGGGACAGGCTGGGCTGAGCCTCCTCTATTCATTGGGGTCGTGCGGACTGGGAATCAGCCTGGCCTGGGCCGGATTTGTGATCGGCACAAAAGTGATCGCTTGATCCATCCCTGGCCCGCTTCTCCAGTAGAATCGCGTCATGGAGATTCGGCATTACAAGGCGCTGTGGGGAATGACGGAGCCGACGCTGGACGATCAGCTCAAGAGAATCAAGGCCGCAGGGTTTGACGGGTTCGAGAACCCGGTGATGCCGCACAACGAGGTCAAAGCCGCCTGCGAAAAGCACGGGCTCGGCTATATCGCCATGCTCTTCGTCGAAGATGCCGAGAACCTGAAGAAAGGCCTCGGCGAAGCATACGATGGAGGGGCGGACAAGGTGACCGTCCATGCGGGCCGGTGCTTCTGGCCCTACGAGCAGGGCGCGAAGTTCTTCGAGGAAGCCCTCAAAGTCGTCGAAGGGCACCCATTTGAAGTCAACTTCGAAACCCACCGGGGCCGGCTGCTTTTTGAACCGCAGTCAACCGCCCGCTACCTCAAGGATTTTCCCCAACTCCATCTCTGCGCCGACCTCAGCCACTGGACCTGTGTCTGCGAATCCATGCTGGGCGAGCAGAAAGATGCGATGGATGCGATGACCAAGCGCACTCGGCATATCCATGCCCGCGTCGGCCACGAAGAAGGACCCCAGGTTCCCGATCCACGCACGCCGCAGTGGGAAGGACACGTCAAGCGGTTTGAGCAGATGTGGGACGCGATCCGGGCGGCGCACATCGAGCGGGGCGCAAAGGTGATGTCGGTCGATCCCGAGTTCGGCCCGCCGAACTACCTGTGGACCAACCCTGCCGACGGCAGGCCGCTCGCCGATCTCTTCGATGTCTGCGCCTGGATGAAGGATCGGCTCAAGGAGCGCTGGAAGACGGTTTAGGCTTTGCCGTCTTGGGCTTGGTGGCTGGTTTTGCTGGAGCGATGGCTCGGGCGCCCGCACCTGGCGACCAGTAGATGCGGGTGCCAGGTGGGGCCGTCACAAGGCCCGCCGGGAAGGCAGGTGCGGCCATGATGACCCTGGGATCAGCTTTGCCGATTTTTGCGTCCACGAACACGGATGGATAGGAGGCTCCCGAACTGGTTCCATCCACCTTCCAATAAAGCTCCGCCTGGTGGGCTCCTTTCGGCACCGCCCATCCTAAGATTGCGGTCGAATCTTTGAATGTGCCGGGAGTCACATGGCAGGCTTTCTCGGCCTCGGCAATGGCGGCGATGGGTAGGGTCAGCGGCACAGGCGCGCCGACTCTCGGCGGGTTGAGTGTCTCATAGTAGGAGTTGATCATCCCCGAACCAGAATCGAGAGAAATGGTGATTCCGTAGTTGTCGGTGAGGAAGGGGTATCCGTGCTTCAGAATTGAATACTGCGCGGAGATGGAGCCACCCGTGCCGCCATAAATGATGGTTGACGCCCCGCCGTAGCGGGCCGCGCCCGCACTGGTTGGCATTCGGAAGGAAGTCAAGGTCATTTCGTAGCCGGCCACAAAGGGAGCCGCGATTTTCTGAATGTGCTCCAGCGCATCCTCGCCCCGGGTGAAGCGATTCTTGTTGTTCGCCAGGAAGGTGTTGGAATTCCACATGCTGACAACTCGACCTGTCTTCTGGTCAACAAGAAACGCCCAGTTCTTCTTGTCGGCGTCTTCGACATCGACCTGCCAGCCCGCCGGAGCGCCGAGTGGGTGGGGGGCTGATTCTACGACGGATTTGACCTTGGAGATCGGAGAGCCGTGGGCGGAAATGAGCCATTCCCGAACGGCTCGTTCCGCGTCCTTATGAGTTGCGGCGGGAGATGGTTGGTATGGAGTCGTTCTTCGGCTGGTCAAAGCTCCGCAACCCGTCAGCAGAAGACAGCCCAAACCCGACGCCAGCACCCAGCGCATGCTTACTACAACCGTGCGGTTCGGCCTGGAGTGCCCGCATTTCGATGCCGCAAAGTAGAATGCAGTCGTGATCGAGATCATCGAAGCTCCCTTCGATCTTTGCGGCAAGCACGTCGGCAGCCGCTTGGGTGCGACCGCCATGCATTTGGAAGGCTTGGTCAAGCATCTGAGCTTAAGTGGGCGGAAAGTGCACCTTGGCCCCCGCGCCTGGCCGCTCAATGATGAGCTGCCCGAGGATAAGTCACTGCGCATTTCGCAGGCGGTGGATTGTTATCGTTCGCTGAAATCAGAAGTTTCGCGGTCTATTCGCGAGGGACGAATCCCGATGGTTATCGGCGGAGATCACAGCATTTCAATTGGCTCGATCTCGGGCGCACTATCGGAGTTGGGGCAGAAGATCGGTGTCATCTGGATCGACGCGCACATGGATATCAACCTGCCGATCCAATCTCCGAGCGGCAACCTGCATGGAATGCCGCTCGCGGCATTGCTTCGGATCGAAGATCACACTCCTGGCCCGCTCCGCACCGCGTGGCAGGCGATTCTCGACGAGATTGTCCCCAACCCGGGCCTGCAGCCTGCGAATCTCGCCTGGTTTGGCCTGCGGGACGTTGATTTGGGTGAGGCGGAGAATTTCGCGAAGCTGAAAGTCGCCCAGGCGATGACGATGCAGGATGTTGATTTTCTGGGCGTGACGGGATGCATGGCGCGGGTCGAGCAGTGGATTCAGCGGGAGGGGATCGAACGGCTGTGGATCAGTTTTGACGTGGATTCGCTGGACCCGATCTTCGCGCCGGGAACCGGAACGGCGGTGCGCGGCGGATTCACCTATCGCGAGGGCCACCTGATCGCGGAATTGTTCTACCGGATGTTCCAGGGTTCAAGCGTCAAACTCGCCGGATTCGACGTGGTGGAGGTCAATCCGCTCCGCGACACCCAAAACGAGACCGCCAAGATTGCCGTGGAGTGGACCTGCTCATTGTTCGGCAAAACCATCCTGCACGGCAAGCATCCCGGACGGACTGAAGGATGAGTTTGGATTCGCTTCGCCGGGTGCTCTTGGAAGAGGCGGCAGCCGTTGCGGCGGCGGCGGAACGCCTGGATGACTCGTTTGTCACCGCAGTTGATTGGATTCTTGCCTGCGAGGGCCGCGTCATCACGTGCGGGCTCGGCAAATCCGGCCATATCGCACGGAAGACGAACGGAACTCTGGCTTCAACCGGCACGCCCTCCCTCTTTCTCCATGCTTCCGAAGCGATGCATGGAGACCTCGGCATGGTGACGGATCGGGACATCGTCCTGCTCTACAGCTACAGCGGCGAAACGCAGGAACTGCTGGATGTCATGCCCGCGATCAAGGCGGTGGGGGCGCGGATGATCCTGATGACCGGCCGCCCGGAAAGCAGCGGCGCACGCATGGCGGATTTGACTTTGAATTCCCACGTGGATCGGGAGGCCTGCCCCAACAACCTGGCGCCCACAACGAGCACGACCGTCATGCTGGCTCTGAGCGATGCGCTGGCGGTGGCGGTGATGGAGCGACGAGGGTTTGGTCCAGAGGATTTCGCCAAATTCCATCCTGCGGGCTCCTTGGGCCGCAAACTGCTTCTGCGGGTCAGCGATGTGATGCGCAAGGGGGCGGACTTGGCTTTGGCGCAACCTGACGAGCCGCTCATCGAAACCCTCGCCACCATCACTCGCTCGGGTGCGGGGGCGGCCTGCGTGGTGGATGCTCAAGGCGGGCTGCTGGGGTTCATTTCCGACGGCGATGTCCGCCGCCACATCCTCGCACGTCCCGATGCGCTGCAGACTCCGGTCGGCGAATTGATGACCGCCCAACCATCGACGATGGAGCCGGACATGCTCGCGGTGGACGCCTTGGAGTACTTCCAAAACCTCCCGCGAAAAATTGGGGAGATGCCGGTCGTGGAAGATGACAGAGTCGTCGGATTGCTCGTGCTCAAGGATTTGCTGCGATCCGGAATCGTCTGACGCGTCGTGCTTGAATTCAAACTCGCATGGCGTAAAGCATAATGAAGGCATCAGGTCTCCTCTTGAACCGTGGGGAGCCTGACAAGGTCATCGCTATGGACAAGAC
>JAEYWW010000341.1 GCA_023428805.1 Armatimonadota bacterium
CAGATGATGTCGGCACCCTTGAGGGCGAGCACACGCGAAGGTTCGGGCGGGCGAAGATCGAAGCAGATCAGGATGCCGATATTGCCGATCTCCGTCTCAAACACGGGCAGATCGTCGCCCGGCGTCACGAATCGATCCAGCCCCAACTCGGGAAGGTGAGTCTTCACGTATTGCCGCACCCGTCCGTTCGGCTCAATCAGAAACGCGCCGTTGTAGATGTGCTCGCCCGACACACCGGCGAAACCAATGATGATGTGCGTCCGCGTCTCCCAGGCCGCCGAAACGAGAGGGCCGAGGGGCGTGGGGGGCACGATGTCGCCGGAGAGATGACTCTCAGTTTCCAGGCAATGCGCCCGCGCATCTTCGACCGAATCGAAGCAGTATCCGGTCAGAAAGCACTCGGGGAAGACGACCAAATCCGCCTCGGGAAGCATCTCGACCGCCCGCTCGATGTTGGCGGGAATGTCGCCGAAGACGACATCGGTCTGGACGCAGGCGACGCGGGTCATGAGGTGGCAGGAAGGGGAGTGTCCAGCCGGAGCGCGGCGAGCGCGTCAAGATCGGTGTTGGTGAGTTCGCCCGTCTGCTCCGCCAGTTCCACCGCTTTGAGGGCCTGGACCGCGACCTCGGCATGCTTCTCGGCGGGCGGCTCGGTCGTGATGAGCTGGGTGGCGAGGCCGGGCTTCAGCAGCAGATTCACCCACGCCTGATTCTTCATGCGGCCCGCCAGGCGGATGATCTCATAGCTGATGCCGGCGACGATCGGGAGCACGGCCATCTTGACCAAAATGCGGGCGAGGACGACGATGGCATCGCTCTTTCCGGCGGTGAACCCCCAGAGGTCGCGCGGGATGGGAATGAAGGCAATGAACCCGATCAGGATGACAATGATCGCGAAATTGGTGCCGCAACGGGGGTGAAGACGGGTCTGCTTGAGGCAGTTTGCGGGCGTCAACTCTTCCTTCGCCTCCATGCAGTTGATCGCCTGGTGCTCCGCTCCGTGATAGCGGAAGACTTCCAGAATCGCAGGAATCCGGCGGATCAGCATGAGATAGCCGAGGAACAGAATCAGCTTCAAAATCTCCGCGACGGCGTTTGCGGCGGTGCCGGAGAACCCAAGCGCTTTCTGTGTGAATTGCGCCACCGCCTCTGGGCTCGCGTCGAATATTAGGAAAGAGATGGCCAAGCTGATGATGACCGTAACGGTGATCATGAAGCCCTCGACCGCCTTCTGCTTCTTGCGATCCTTCTCAGTCTTTCTCTTCTCCTCTTCCGGCAGGAATCGCTCGTCCATCTGCAAGTTGGAGGCGTAGCTCATCGCCTTGTTGCCGAGAGACATGGTGTCGAGAAGGGCGAATGTGCCGCGCAGGAAAGGCTTCATCAGCCATTTTTGGCGGCCAATCCAGGTCTTTTCGAGCGGTTCGGTCTTGACGGCGATCTCGCCGGAGGGAAGGCGGCAGGCGACCGACCAGAAGTTGGGGGATCGCATCATGACGCCCTCGATGACGGCGAGACCGCCGAACTGAAGGTACTCACCCTGGGGCATGGACTCCGATTGTACCGCTCCAGGTACCCTGAGGCCATGATCTCGGCCTTCGTCGCGAGCCTCGCGCTTCTCCAAATCGAGCAGACCCCCCGGCTCAAGGAGACTCTGCCATCAGGAACCTACACCTATATCGAGCGGATCGCCAGCCCCGGTCGGATCAGCGTGGTCATGGCGGCGTCCCTTGCGGGCGTCGAGCAGTCTCCGGAGACGCATGGCTACATCCACCTCGTCGAGCATTTGGCGGCAAGAGGAAGGGCCAAAGATGTCGACGTCAAACTCGAAAGCCAGGGCATGATGCTGACCGCGACCACCACCCGCGATGCGATGATCTTTCAGATTGATGGTCGGACGAGCCAGTTGAATCTCGCTCTGGAAGCACTCAAGGAGATCGCCTCACCCGCAGCCGAATGGACGGCGGAGGAGATTGCGGCGGAAGTCAAGACGATGGCCGAGGAACGGGCTCTGCAGTCCAATCGGGATCTGCTGACATCGTCGGCATGGTCTCTCGCCTTCGGCCCGCAGGGGATGGACACGTTTGGCGACCTCGCGGCAATGGCTGCGGCGACTCCGGAGAAGCTGAAGCTGACCCATGCGCAGATTTTCAGCGGCTCGGGCTTGAGCATCGCGGTAGTGGGAGATATTCAGGTCCGCGATGCGCAAACGAGTTTGGCCGCAGCGTTTGGGAGCGCTCCGGCGAAAGGCGAGCCTCGACAGGTGCCGATCCGCTCGGTCTCAGAAGACAAGGCTGGAGTCAACTTGCGAGCAACGGGCGAGCTGCGATCTGCGGTGATAGAAGGAATCGACGATGTCACCGGGCTCGCCGCGCTCCAAGCGGCATTTGCCATTTCGTCGGAAATTGAAGGGGCGGAGCCGGTCCTGACCCCGTCAACCTGGCGCGGGGTCATCTCAATCCGGGCGTCGAAAGAGGGTTCTTTCGCCGCGTTTGATCGGATGTCGGAGGAGGAGCTGGCCAGCTACTTCACGATGGGCCAGACCCTGGCCATCGCCTGGCTCAAGCAGCAGACAGCCGATCCATCCAGTCTGGCGAAGCTGATGGCGGTGATTTCCTGGCAGAATCGCGCCCTCAACCCCGAAGTCATGCGAGACCGGCTGATCGTCGTCAACCAGCAGCAGTTCATCAATGCCATGAAGAAGTTTCAAGAAGACCAGGCGATCATCGTGAAGGGAGGAGCGGAGTGATCACCTGCGCCCTCGCTCTGATCTTGAGCCAGCAGCCGACGGCTGGACCCAAGCTCACAATCCTGCCTGACCCGGCTGCGAGGCAGATTGTTCTCACGGCGGCGGTGACGGTTCCCTTTGAGGCGAAGGCGAGGGAGGCGGCGGCGTGGAGAGTGCTCCCGTTCGTCATGATGCGTGAGACGAAGGATTATCGCCGCAATGACCTCCTCACCTACGGCGGTCAAGGCGGATATCAACCCATGGCGCACGCCACGGGCGACACCATCATGATTCAGCTTGTGATGCCCCCCGATGGGTTTGAAATCGGAGGGGAACTGATCGAGAGCATCTTGATGCGCCCGGCCTTTCGCGAGGAGCACCTTGCGGAGGCGATCAAAACCATGACCGCCGCCAAGAAAGACCCCTGGACGGAAGCCCTGGATCCGGTGCGTCCGCCCTATGAGAAGATCAGCATGAAGCTGCTCACGGACCTTCATGCGATGGCATTCGCCCCGGAGCGGATCAGCCTCACCGTGACGGGGCCGGTGGAGCCGCAGACAGCGACCGACTACTTCGGCAAGGTCTTCAAGACAAAGCTATCGGCGAGGCGAAGCTCCGCGCAGTTCGATCAGCCTGCGCCAGAACTCCAATTCCGCAATCAGCCGATGCGGAGCTACGAGGTTCAGGGCGAACCGATTCAGATGTCTGCGGCGGGATCAGGGGCGAAGCTCCTGGCGGTTCACGCCCTGGGTGCAGGAAAGACTTCGTCGGTCTACCGAATCCTTCGTGAGAAGGAGCGGTGGAGCTATCGTCAGGAGGCGTTTCTCTGGCCCACCTCCAAAGGCTGGATCCCCCGCCTCATCATGATCAGACAGGAGACAGAGGAGGACGCGGAGCTTCTGCTTCCGATGATCGACTCCCTGCTCCTTGATGTCCAGAATTGGACGGAGGTCGATTTGTCGCGTGTCAAATCATTGAGCAAAGCCTGGTTCGATGGCCTGCCAGTGGACGGAGTGATCTGGATCGGAACGGATGGGCCATTGGGGGGCGGAGAAAGGCAGGAAGGCCTGCTTGCCGCCTACACGCAGAGCGTCTACGGCTCTGTGTGGTCGCGGGAGAGGCTTTGGGCGGCGATGCAGGAGACGACGCTGGAAGAGCTGAAAGCGGCGGCAACGACCATCATCAAGGAAGGGAAGACTCGGATGATTCCGGGGCAAGCCCGCTGATCGAAAATTCCGGGTGTCGCTGGCAGAGCGGGACGAAGTCGCATCGCAGGCAGAGCGCTTTTCCGACCGGCTCCAAATTCGCGTAGTCGCGCTCGAGGATCATTTCTCCGAGAGCGCGGATGTCGCCCTCGAACTCCGCTATTTCATCCTCGGTCAAGCTCGCGGTGGCTTTGGCCCCGGTACGGAGAGCGATGATGGAGGCGACAACATTGCGGTCGGGATGCAGGTGGCGCAGCAGCACCTGATAGACGCCCATGGCGAGATCGGTCTTCACCTCTTCTTCGGTGACGCCTTGGCGGCCAGATTTGTAGTCGATGATCTCCAGCGTGCCATCCTCGTGCTCGTCCACGCGGTCGATGCGTCCGATCAGGGTAAACGAGCCGAGGTCCTTGCGAAGCATCTT
The DNA here is from genome assembly GCA_023428805.1 of Armatimonadota bacterium. Lineage (GTDB taxonomy): Bacteria > Armatimonadota > Fimbriimonadia > Fimbriimonadales > Fimbriimonadaceae > JAEYWW01. Next base: position 4,355 of record JAEYWW010000341.1, read on the forward strand.
CTCGACATAGAGTGTTTGGGCGGTCACAGGGGTTTTGGCGAGCTCTTCGACGTGGGCCGCGAGGATTTCTTTGCCTTCAGCGAGGGACTGCATCATCTCCTCCTGACTCCCGTAGCCCGCTTCGATCCAGTTTTCCTCCAAGGCCGCCACGGCTTCGTCGGTGGTGGTGACACCCGTGTCGTTGGAGTCGTGAAAACGCTCCAGAACGCGGTGAAGAGATGAGCCGAAGCTGTAGTAGCTCTTGGCGCGGATGTACCACTTGCCCCGCGCATCCACATATGTCCAGCGGTACTTGACCGGGCAGGCCAGGTAGGTCGCGATTCGGGTGGGGCTCAAGGTTGGCTTGCGCGACACTCTTAAAGTTTAGCAAACACACCCGGCAGGTAAAGTCAGCCATGCTCCCCTGGCGACCACTTTCCGGCTGCATCACCATCCTCAGTCTGCTTGCATGCGCCGCGCCGCCAAGTTTTCCGGAGGCCGCAGATGTCCAGACCCAACCGGGCAGAACAAGGATCGCCACCTACAACATGGAGTACCTGACGACTTGGATTCCCAAGGAACGCAGGCAAAATCTGCAGGAGACGCTGAAGTCGCTCGATGCGGATATTGTCGCTGTCCAAGAAGTGGATGACAAAGCGGCGCTGGCCGCGACGTTCGGGAAGGGCTGGAATTTTGCTATTGCGGATTTGCCGGAGGAAGATCAAGAACTGGGAGTCGCCGTGCGAGAGCCCTATAAAATTCTGGATTACAAGCTTGTCTATCCTGGATCAAAGTACAACCACGCCTTTCCGAACCATCGTGATGTGATGAGATGCCTTGTGGAGACTCCCGGTGGAACGGTGATCGCGGTCTATAGCGTCCATCTCCGAAGCCGCCGCGACGGGCGGGCCAAAACGGATGACTCACGCTGCGAGGCGGCAAGCTTGATTGCGGAAGCCGTTAAAAATTCCCGCGAATCGCTTCAAATCGTCATGGGCGACTTCAACGACACGCCAGACGATCGTTCTGCGAACATACTCGAGAGCGGCGATCCCGAGACTCCGGGCGGCAAGAACGCCGATCAGTCGCTGATGGTCAACCTCACAGAACCGTTGGCCGAGAAGGACTACGTGACGCAGGGAGTTGGAGAATTGTATCGGGGTCAGCGCGAGTTCAAACCCATCGCGAAGGGTGCGTTTGCCGACAACGCGCGGCTTCGCGGGCAGAATTACAATTTTCCGCGTGATGTGAAGGTCAAGCAGATCTTCTTCGATCAAATCCTTGCGACACCGCCGCTCGCGAAGCTCTCCAAAAAAGTCGGCGTTCACGCGGTGCCAAGCGCGCTGAGGGGGAGGAGAGCGGGTGAGGACAGCACCATCGCCTCGGATCATCTCCCGGTGGTCGTCGAATTCAACATCAAGTAAGAGAGGTCTTTGCTGCACAAGAACAGGATTGCTCGTCAAAGTAATTGCAATGACAACTATTCCTGCGGGTACAAGAATTGGGCACGTCCATCTGAAAGTAGCGGATTTGGATCGAAGTCTCGCCTTCTACCGTGATTTGCTGGGCTTTGAAGTGACGCAAAGCTATGGACGCCAAGCGGTGTTCTTGTCGGCGGGCGGCTATCACCATCACATCGGCCTCAATACATGGGAGAGCTTGGGCGGCTCACCCCCTCCTGCCGGGAGCACCGGGCTGTATCACGCCGCGATCTTGTACCCGACGCGGCGCGACCTGGCGGCGGCATTGCAGGCGCTGCTGGACGCTGGATACCCGATCGATGGCGCATCCGACCACGGCGTCAGCGAAGCGATCTATCTCCGCGACCCCGATCAAAACGGGGTTGAACTCTACTGGGATCGCCCGCAAGCCGAATGGCCCCGTGACGCACACGGGCAGGTTGCGATGACGACTGGTCGTTTGGATATTGAAGGGCTCTTGGGCGAACTTGAAAGCTAAACTGCCCGCCGGTCTGATGAGCGACGGGCAGTTTTAGCCAAGTTACGACTGGAAGAAGTTCCGCATCCGCTCCTGGACGCCGGGAGATCTTGTGTGATTCTTCAGGTCGGTTCCGTCGGGTTCCATAGACCAGATGTCCATGTTGCCGGAGTCGAAGCTGTGGAACACGATGCGGCCGTTGCGGACCTGCACCGGGCTGCCGTTCAATCCGCCTCCGCCGCCCACTCCGGTGGTCTCCTTGATGACGGCGAAGCTGCTGCCGTCAGGTCGAATCTTGGCGATGCTTGAGCTTCCGTCAGGATTATTGATCTGGAAGTAGATCATTCCTGCGCCGCCTTCCCAGCCCCAGAAAGGCAGGCCCACGTTGTGGCCGGCTGGCGGGGAATAGAGCAGGGTGCCCGCGTCCGGCCCGGCGGTCAGACTGTCAATGTAGAGCTCGTTCCGATTGGCCGACAGTGTTCGGGCATAGACATACTGCGTGTTGGAAGGAGACGGACTCGGATCATGCACATCAGTTGTGCCGTCTGTCAGGATTTCTGGGGTGCGACGATCAGGGAAAGTCTTGAGGATGCGATAGGTTGCCTCCTCTCCTCTTTTGATCGGAATAAGCGCGTACGCGATCCGCGGCCTAGGATCAAGAGCCGGCCTGCCCGTTTCCTTGAAGTTATCCGCAAGCGACAGAGGAATCATGGCCTCAGTTGTGATCACAGGAGTCGCGTTGGGATAGTTGCCGTAGTTGACGCATGCAACGAAGAGACCCTTGTTGGACATGAGCGGTTCCACATTGCTCTTGGTTTCTCCTCGAACAGTTCGCTTGAGGTCATTCTGGATATTGAGAACCCAAAGGACTCCGTCTTGACTCAGTGCAACTTCATTGGTCAGTGGCAGAAAAGGCTCGGTTGCCTCCGGGTCGCCGCCGCCCCAAGAGTCAAGGGGAGTTTCTTCGTGATCAACGTCATTAAAGCAGCCGATATCGCCGCCTGCACAACCGCAAACAAATGCGGAGAACGACACGAAAAGAGCACATTGAATGCCTCTCTTCACCTTGATTGGAACTTCAAACATGATTGATTCCTGCACCCATGAGTGCGGTAAGTGAATTTTTGCCAATCGGGTGTAAGCAATCCGTTGTCAGAATGAAGAGCGGTATATATGAACGAAAAAAAGGACGCCCATGTGGGCGTCCTTGAGGGAACTCAATGAGTTGTCTTAGTTGACCGGGGTCACACCGTCTGCGCGGGTGATCACGCCGCCGCCCGCCGTGTAGGCTCGCTTGCCCCACTGGAACGCGTTCGGGTTGAGAGTCGCGTCAAGCGCGGCAAACTTGGCGTGAGTGTCGGCATAGACGTAGATCGCACCGTTGCCCCAGCGGTCCGGCTGGGTGTAGACGATGTGGGAGTAGGTCGTGGCCGCAGTCGATTTGCAGGCGGCGAGGTCCGCCTTGGCGCGGGCGGTGTCAACGGCGAGGTAGGACGGGAGTCCGACTTCGACTGCGGCTTCACCCTGGAACTTGGCGCCGCCAGGAAGAAGGATCGCATTGGCCGGGCGGTGCGACTTGAACGCGATGCCCGAGGCGCTGGAGCTGTCATTGATGCAGCTCGCATAGTGCGTCTGAGGAGCGATCATGATCGTGCCGGAGATGTCGTCGAGAACCGTCGAGGAAGTGACCTGCATCGGATCGCTGCTGCGGCGCTTGCGGGGCATAAGGAGCGAGTTCGCTGTGAAGCTGATGCGCGGAGCCTGATCGTCGATGTCGGCATCGGATTGGGGAGTCTGTCCCGGAGCGGCGCCGTAGCCCTTGTTGTTGGTCGCAGTGGAGTAGTTGGTCGGAGCGAAGCCCTTGCTGGGGTCGTTGGTGCCGACGAACATGGACCAGTTCTTCACGTAGGGAGCGAGGGTGCCGGACCAGTGGACGTATCCACCGGCGCTGCTGGCATCGTCCTTGTAGTAGTACGCCTGGCTGTAGGTGTCGTCATTGTCCGCGAGGTAGACCTGCATGGCAGTTCCGATCTGCTTCATGTGGGTCATTTCCGCAGTTTTCTTGGCGGCTTCCTTCGCCTTGGCGAAAACAGGGAAGAGGATGGCAGCGAGGATCGCAATGATCGCGATCACGACCAAAAGCTCGATGAGGGTGAAGGCCTTTTTCATGAGGAGTGCACCTGGCGCTTGGGCGCCGTCGAGCAAAAGTGTTTATCCTTCCCAAGGCTTGACGGCCTCGATTTCACACAATCTTAATCTTTCAGGTTAAGAAGCTTCTCTTGTGCGAAATGGAAAAGTCCCGGAATTGTTTAGAGATCAAAAAAACAACATATTTAAGAATGTTGCAACCCTTAATCTTTAGTGAAGAAATCAACCGCCATTTCAGACGCAGTCGGACTGGCGGTGCAGATCATCCTCTTGCCCGACCTCTTCATATCAATCAAACCAGCAGAACGAAGCTCTTTGAGATGGAAGGAGACCTTGGACGTCGAGTCGCCTTCGGGAATGACGGCCTCCGCCACTTCGGTCACGCTGGACCCCTCGGGCTGGTGGCGAAGGTGCTCGTAGATGGCCAGCCGCGTCGGGTCGCCGAGGCACTTGAAGATGCGCGCAAGCACCTCGATGTTCATGGTTGGAGAGATACCAGCTTTTTCTGTCGGACGATGGCCCCAAAAATGACCCGCCTCGCAACCATTCGGGCCTGAATCGCGTTTACCTTAGCGTAGCAGACTCAAGTTAGCTGCCAGAAGGAGCAATAAGAAGAACATGGGAAAGGTTGTTGGAATCGACCTCGGCACCACCAACTCGGTTGTGGCCGTTGTGGAAGGGGGCGAACCGAAGGTCATCACCACCGCTGAAGGAACTCGCACTCTCCCCAGCGTTGTCGGTTTCAAAGGAAATGGCGAGCGCCTCGTCGGCGCGACCGCCAAACGTCAGGCCGTCACGAACCCCGGCAACACCGTTGCCAGCATCAAGCGGTTCATGGGCCACAAATTGAACGAAGTCCAGGACGAAGTGAAGCGCGTCAGCTACAAAGTCCAGGCTGACAGCCGCGGTCAGGCGAGCGTTCACATTCCGGCGGTTGACAAGAGCTTCACCCCAGAGGAAATTTCCGCGATGATCCTGCAGAAGCTGAAGGCGGACGCGGAGGCTTACCTGGGCGAACCGGTGACAGAAGCCGTCATCACGGTTCCCGCCTACTTCGACGACTCCCAGCGCACCGCAACCAAGAATGCAGGCGAGATCGCGGGCCTGAAAGTGCTGCGCATCATCAACGAGCCGACTGCGGCATCGCTCGCTTACGGCCTCGACAAGAAGGGCAACGAAACCATCATGGTCTTCGACCTGGGTGGCGGCACGTTCGATGTGTCGGTGCTGGAAGTCGGCGAGGGCCTTTTTGAAGTCAAGTCCACCAACGGTGACAGCCACCTCAGCGGCGACGACTTCGATCAGAAGATCATCGACTGGCTCGCCAACGAATTCATGAAGGAGCATGGAGTGGACCTCCGCAAGGACACCAAGGCTCTACAGCGGCTGCGCGAGGCGGCGGAGAAGGCGAAGATCGAGCTTTCGAGCGGGGTTTCGACGGACATCAACCTGCCCTATATCACCGCCAAGGACAACGAGCCGGTCCACATCGAGACCACTCTGACCCGGTCGAAGTTTGAAGAGCTCTGCTCTGATCTGCTGGAGCGCATCAAGAAGCCGGTGCAGACGGCGCTGTCCGATGCGAAGCTCTCCACCTCCCAACTGGATGAGGTGATCCTAGTCGGCGGTTCAACCCGCATTCCGATGGTCCAGGATTTGGTCAAGAATCTGACCGGCAAGGAGCCTAATCGAAGCGTCAACCCAGACGAAGTGGTCGCCATCGGCGCGGCGATCCAGGGCGGCGTTCTCGCGGGCGAATTTGGAAAGGATATCGTCCTTCTCGACGTCACCCCGCTCAGTCTGGGCGTGGAGACTCAGGGCGGCATCACCGACAAGCTCATCGAGCGCAACACGGCGATCCCGACCAAGAAGAGCCGCACCTATACGACTGCGGCCGACAACCAGACGGAAGTAACAATCCACATCCTCCAGGGTGAGCGCACTTTGTCCAAGGACAACAAGAGCCTCGGGCAGTTCAACCTGAGCGGAATTCCGCCCGCCCCCGCGCGTGTGCCGCAGATCGAAGTCACCTTCGACATCGACGCGAACGGCATCCTGAATGTCAGCGCGAAGGACAATGCGACGGGCACCGAGCAGAGGATCACGATCACTGGTTCGGGCAATCTGGACGAGAAGGACATCGACCGCATGGTCAAGGAAGCCGAGGCGAACGCAGACCGCGACGCCGAACTGCGCGATGCCGCTGAGCTGAAGAATGAGGCCGACAAGCTGATCTCAATGACCGAAAAGTCTCTGAAGTCGCTTGAGGACAAGATTTCAGAAAGCGACAAAGCGCGCATCCAGGAGAAGATCGACGCCCTCAAGACCGCCCGCGACCGCGAGGACTTGGAGGCGATGAAGACCGCCTATCAAGAGTTGGAGCAGGAGAGCCACAAACTGGCCGAACAGCTCTATCAGGATTCCGCTGCCCAGCAGGGCGGCGCGGCCCCAACCGGAGAGCCGCAGAACGAGGATGTCATTGACGCCGAGTTCAAGGAAGAGAAGTAAGGCTTCACTTGAATCGCCGCAAAAGAGCCCCGCGCCAACTGGCACGGGGCTCTTGTGCGGCAGGTTTCAACGAGTAGCGATTGCCCGCCACTCAACTCGCTAAAATCTGTCAAGTCATGGCTCTCGTGTTGAATCATCTTAGGCGGGCGGCGGATTCGCTCGCCCGAGCGCTGGAGCAACCTTTGGATGAATTCACCCGTGATGCGGTCATCCTGAGGTTTGAATACACTTTCGATCTCAGTTGGAAGATGATGCGCCGTTGCCTGATTCAGGAACTTGGCCTGTCGGATGCTCAGGGTGCGAGTCGCCGTGACCTCTTCCGCTTGGCCGCAAAGGAAGGCTTGATTGATGACCCTGACGCCTGGTTTCAATTTCAGGAGGATCGCAATCGGACCGCCCATGTCTACAGCGAAAATACGGCTAAAGACGTGTATGCCTCGGCAGTCCAATTCCTGCCCCAATGTCAAAGTTTGATCGAAAAGTTGGGGAACTATGCCTGACGGCATTCAGCTCGAAGAAAGGTGGCTGAAGCTGGTCCGCGATCTTGCCTCCGAGCACCTTCCGGGCTGCGAAGTGAGAGTTTTCGGCAGCCGGGCGACCGGGAAAGCAAGGAAGTTCTCCGATTTGGATCTGCTCGTTCTGGCTCCAGCAGATTTGGATCGCAGGCAGATCACCCGGCTCTCGATTGCACTTCAGGACTCAGATATTCCCTATCTGGTGGACTTGGTCGATGCAAGGGTGATTGATCCGGAGTTTCGGGATGCCATCCTGCCGGACTCTGTCCGGCTCGCTGCTTGATTCAAGACAGAGGACATTGTCCTGCGGGCTTCATCCTGCACAGCGGCATGTGTGGCGAAGGATGAGAGGGCTGTCGGATTGTGTGGCCTTGTGTCGCTATAAGCCCCGGGAGACTCATGAGCGATGCACTTGGAACGACGGCCTCGAGCCGGAAGCAATTCATTGTCGCCGGAGTAGAATCGGAAGATATGAGCGCAGTTGCGACAATGTCGTCGAATCCTGTGATTCCTAATTTGACTTCGGAAGAGTCGGCATTTTTGGATCGCGTGCGTGCATTCGCCCAGATCGAGGTTCTCCCCCACACCCGCGAATGGGAAGAGAAGCCCGGATTCCCGGTTGAGATTTTCTCCCGGCTCGGCGAGCTTGGAATGCTCGGCATGACCGTGCCGAAGGAGATGGGCGGTTCGGGGGTGTCCTGCCGCGTTTATGTGGAGACCTGCCGCGAGATGGCGAAGGCCGACCCCGCGCTTGCGATGAACATCTCCGCGATCAATGCGCTCTGCAGCGCGCATTTCGTGGATTTCGCGACGGAAGAACAGAGGGCGAAGTATCTTCCCGGTGTTCTCGATGGCTCAATCAAGATGGCTTGGGGGCTGACGGAGCCCGAGGCTGGTTCAGATGCCCGGCGCGTGCAGACTGTCGCCACGCCCGACCCAGATCGTCCTGGCTGCTACAAACTCAACGGTCGAAAGATGTTCATCACGAACGGCATGAATGCCGATCTGATCATCATCGTGGCCCGCACCAGCGAGAAGGAGTTGAGCGCGTTCTTCTTGGAGACCAATCAGCCCGGGTTTGTGCTCGGCGAGCGCATCCACACGGTGGGCGTCCGAGCCAGCTACACATCTCAGTTTGAACTCAATGACGCCGTCGGCTGGCACACTCCCTGCACATTCGAGCAGGCGATTGGCCTGCTCTATCGGGGGCGGCTCGGAATCGGCGGCATGGCGCTCGGCATTGCGGAGAAGGCCTTCGAACTGACCGTCGAATACAGCAAACAGCGTGAGCAGTTCAACCGGCGACTCTGCGATATGCAGTCTGTCCAGAACATGATCGCCGATACCGCCACGGACATTGAAGCCGCAAGATTGCTCCTGCAAAAGGGCAGCGCCATGTTCGACCGGGGAGAGAACATCATCAGCATCAGTTCGATGGCCAAACTCTTCGCCAGCGAAGCCTCGAACCGAGCCACCAACCGCGCCCTTCAAATTCACGGCGGGCGTGGCATGACTTTTGAATATTTGGTTGAGAAGCTGTGGCGGGATGCCAAGCTTACTGAAATCGGAGAGGGCTGCAGCGAGATCCAACGCATGGTCATCGCGAAGCAGGCACTCCGCTGATACGTATAACTGTTGGTAATTGATAACTATGGTCTGCGCCGCAATCGCCCTCGCCATCCTCGCTCCGGCTCAGGATGCGCCCGTCGAGCTTTTCCGCCAATTTACGGCGGGGAAGACTCTCAGCTATGCCGTTCGTTCACATCTGATGACCGAACAGCGTCAGATCGGTCAGCCGATCTTCATGCCCAGCGAACTGGACATCAACTACGACTTCACGATTGATGTGAAGGCGATCAAGACGGATGGTTTTGCGGATGTTGTGTACAAGCGGCCAACCATGTCGATCATCAACGGCGAAACCGCCGAGTCGCCGCCGGTTGAGAACATTGAGAAGACCGACTACAACCTCAGCATGACCATCTCGCCCATCAACGAGATCACGAACCTGAAGGACCTGAACGCCAAGCCCGCCGAAAAGCCGAAGCCCAAGACGGGTGGCGGTTCATTCAAGGCGCTCCTGGCGAATCCGACACCAGGCGCTCAGATGCAGCTTCCGGGCATGGAGTACATCCAGGAGATGTACCGCCTGGTGCTCTTCACCGGGTCGATGGACTCTTCGCTCGACATCTCACCGAAGCTCCCCTATGAGGAAGTCAAGAAGGGTGATACATGGCAGCGAACCGTCAGCTATCAGCCGCAGAAGCTCAAGGGCAAGGATGGCAAGTCAGCGGTTCAGCGGCTGGACTACACCTACACCTATGATGGATTGGTGACAAAGGACAACGTCAGCTACCATCAGGTGACCGGCACCCTCAAATTGGACACCGACATTGCTCCGTTCTTCAACCAGATGCTGGGCGCGACCGAGGGCATGACCGGACTCAAATCGATGCCGTTGAAACTGGACTCCAAGGTTGTGTTCCTGCTGGACGAGAAGACGAAGAACACGGTTCGTGCAGACGCCGAATCCTCGGGCGGGTGGGGGCTTGTTTTGACTCAGCTTCCAGATAAATTCGCCATCGAAGAGAAGATCAAGGGCCGAACCAGCCTTCGCTTGAAGTAAAACAAGAACGGATGGATCAGCCCGTCGTCGAAGAAGCGAAGACCCCCGACCTGAAGAAGACAGCCCTGGCCCTCGGCTTGGGGCTGTTCCTTTTCGCGTTCCTGGTCCGCCTGCTTGGGATCAACTGGGGATTGCCGGACGCCAATAAGAACTTCAGCTACCATCCGGATGAGTACGTCACCTGGTTCTACAGCCAGCAGATCGACCCGGCGAAGTGCGACTTCACTCCCAGCTTCTACAACTACGGAACGCTCTACTTGACTCTGCTGAACGTCAGCACGTCGATGACGAACGCATACGGAGGTGGTCCTGCATCGCAGTCCGCCCAGGCCCAGCATGAAGCAGTTGGACGGTATCACAAAGCGGGGCGGATGATCGCCTCTCTCGCGGGTGCGGGGCTGGCGTGGATTGTCTTTTTGATGCTTTTCCGCCGCACCAGCCTCTTGGGCGCTTCATTTGGGGGGCTTGCCGTCGCATTGTCTCCGGCGCTGGTCGTTCATTCCCGTTTCCAGAGCGTGGATGTTTTAGGTGCCTTTCTTGCCGCGGTGTCGATCTACTTTGCCATGCGTCTGGCCTCGCCGTATCTGGATGATCCCGAGCCGGACGCGAAGCAGCGGTTGAAATGGGCAATCTGTGCGGGGGTGTTTGCAGGATTGAGCGCGGGCACGAAGTACAACGGCGGACTCGCTTTTCTCGCCATGCTGCCGCTGATCTGGCCACTCCGCGCAAAAGATGGGCTCAAACTGGTGGGCATTGGCGCGGGAGCCGCTTTTCTCGCGTTTTTGATCGCCACGCCGGGATTCCTGATCGAAAGCGAGACGTTTTGGAGGGATTTCAAGTACGAGCTGCAGCAC
>JAEYWW010000003.1 GCA_023428805.1 Armatimonadota bacterium
GAGCTGCTCAGGTGTCGGCATGTAGACGCCGGTGCCGAACGCGATGAGGCTCGGCTCCAGGTTGAGATACATTCCCGGGCGGCTGAAGTCCTTGGATGACGAACTGATCGCGAGGGCGGCGTTGGTCTTGTAGGGCGATTTGTCCTTGCTGAACCGGGTGTCGCGGTGGATGCGGAAAAGAGCCTTCTTGGGCTCCATATTGATCTCTGGATCGAGGTCGCGCATCCGCGTGATCAGATCGGCGGCGAGGGCTTCCATCGGCTTCTTGACCGAGTTCTCGTAACGTTTTTTGTTCGCCTCGAACCACTCGCGATTGTTGTTCAACTCCAGCTCCCGCAGGAAGTCCAAAGTGTCTTCGCTCAGCCAAGCCATGCCCGATTTTAGTCCATCGCGTACTCGGAAGGTTCCTCCGGTGGCTTGTAGAAATTGCGATCTTCGGAGTTTGTTCGTTTGGCCCGGGCGATCTCGCTGCTTTTGACTCTGAGCTCGCTTACGCTCCCGCCCTTCCAATCCTTGCGCGAACCCTGGAAGTTCTGCCACCACTGCGTGATGAGATCGGGGTCGTTCGAAGCCTCAATGACGGGGTAGGCATCTGCTCCCAGGTGAGACAGCACTTCCTTGTCCACCGCGTTTTCGCTTCGGGAAAGGTTGACGCGGGCGATGACGGCATCGGGCTGCATGAGATTCATGCCGAGCGCGATCAGGCACGCGGCGGCGACGCTCGCCAGGCCATATTGAGGCAGCCGCCAGCGCAGCCCGAGCACGAAGTAAAGCCCGATGATCGCCGCCATCCAGACCATTCCGGCGGTGACATAGAGCCGCAGACTGCTCAATCCGTACGCATCCACATAAAGGTTCATCCTGTAGAACGCGGATGCCAGCAGAAGCAGGAGCATGGCGGCCAAAGCTCCGGCGATCACCCGGAATAGTTTCGCTTGTCCTGGCTCCAATTCTTTGAGGGAGCTCTGACCTGCCAATAGAAGCGGAATCGTCAACGCCGTCACGGTCGCAATCTGGAAGAAGCCGTTGCGGGCATATTGCGCGTAGGTGAGCCCCGCAGACTTGAGGACAAATTCATTCCCGCCAAAGAGATACCGGAACTGGACTCCGATGAAGAGCAGGAACATGAGGGCGATCAGCCCGAAGAACATGGCAAAGATGTAGATTCCCTGATTCTCTTTTTCAACAGGGGCCTCTGCGGCCTGCACAGGTGGAGGTGTTGCCGCGCTGGCGAATCCCATGATCACATTCAGCTTGCTCCTCATTTCTGGCTGCATCAGGCAGAGCATTCCGATGACGAGGAAGAACGTCATTCCGAAAATGGAGATGCGGGTCAACAGCGACGTGAGATCCCAGTCAAATTGAATCTGAAACAACCGCGCGAACATGGGATCGGCGTTTGCGAGGATGGAGCCGAAGATGAGCAGGACAGGCACCGCCAGCAGTCCTCCGAGCCACAAGCCGGGGGCCGCCTTGGACTTCGTTTCCTTCTGTGATCTGCGGAGAGATTTCCATTCCGCCTCAAACGGCACGATCAAGCCGATGAACCCGAAGCCAAAAGAATAGAGCGGCGACAGGAACGTGGTTTGAGAAAGCTTCGGCAGCTCTTCCGTCGTTTCGAGAACAGCCGCCAGACCGTATGTGAAAGCCAGAACCAGGATGTTCAAAGCATCCAGCCCGCGAGAGTCCCGAAGGATCAGTCCCGCAGAAGAGACCAAGCTTGGAATGGCCAGCAGGCAGGTCAGCTTCTTGAGTTGAAGCACTTTGAGTCGCACCAGCACCGCAATCATGGCGAGAATCAGAAGATTGACAATGCCCAGGTTGATGCCGACTCCACTCGCATAGAAAAGCTCCTGCGCCGCCAGCCCAATCAGGCATCCCGCACCCATGACCGCAAAAGCCGCCCTCGTTGCCGCGTTCATACCGATGACAACAATGACTTCCGTCACCCCATTCCCTGTTCACGAATTTTGATGAGGTCGGACATTTCAGAACGATATGAATAGTGACTCGTGTATCCTGGAGGTGTGAATGTCGTTCTCGCCGCGCTGGCCCTCGCTTTCAATCAGCCACTCATCGTTCAAGAGACTCCGGTCAAGGGGGAAAAGCGAATGGATGCGGCCATGGAGAAGTGGCGCGACAACCGATTTGGCACCTTCATTCATCTCGGTCTCTATTCCGCACTCGGCGGATCGTACAAGGGGAAGGTGGTTGACGCCGCCGAGTGGATTCAGGCGAGCGCGGGGATCCCGGATGCGGAGTACGGCAAGCTCAAGAGCGAATTCACTTTGAAGTCATTTGACGCGAGGGCTTGGGCGCGGCAGTTCAAGAATGCCGGTTCCAAATATGTCGTCATCACGAGCAAGCATCATGATGGATTCTGCCTCTGGGACAGCGAGTTCACCAACTTCGACCTTGCCGAAACCCCCGCCGCGAGAAAAGACATCCTGCGCACTCTCGGCGAGTCTGTGCGCCGGGAGGGGATGGACTACGGCATCTACTATTCGATCATCGACTGGAACCATCCCGATTATCGAGCGGAGCTGAAGACGGAGGAGGACAAGGTCGCCTACCGTCGTTATCTCGACTTCATGAAGCTGCAGCTCAAGGAGCTGCTCACAAAATTCGGGCCGGTCAAGGTCCTCTGGTTTGATGGGCGCTGGGACCCATCCTACAAGCAGAATCCGGCCTATGGAATCGAGATCGAAGCCTGGTGCCGGGAGATCGCGCCCGGAATCGTCATCAACGACCGAGTCCGAGCCTATGATTCCATCGCCGACTATGACGCGAGCTACGAGAGGCGTCTGCCCAAGGACGATCTGCCCGACATCGACTGGGAAGCCTGCATGACGATGCCCGAAATGACCTGGGGATATCACGAGCATCCGACAGGCAATGGCTGGAAATCGCCGCAAACCCTTCTCGAAATGCTCCTCAAATGCTCCAGCAAAAACGGAAACTTCCTGCTCAACATCGGTCCTCGTGCCGACGGCGCCATTCGGGATGAGGAGCTTGCCCGCCAGACTTTGGTGGGAGCCTGGCTCAAAAAGTATGGGGAGGCGATTTACGGCACGCGAGGTTTGAAGCTCGCGACATCCAGCCCGTGCTTTGCCACACGCAAGGGAGATTCGGTTTATCTGTCATTCACACATTGGCCTGAAACGAATGCCGTGCAGGTGGATGATCTGCCGAATTGGATCCGCAAGGCGGAACTGCTGACAGAGCGCGGTCCGGTTGAGTTGGAAGTCACGCGTGGGCGGGTGATTCTGCCGATGACCCCTGCCGATCCAATGGCTTCGGTTGTCCGCATCACACTTGGAAACTAGCCTGAGAGTGGTGCGAACGGGTTAGAATGTTGGCATTGTGATCGCCACCCTTCTGACCTTCGCCTTGGCCGCCGAACGGCTTCCGGCGTACAAGCCGTCTCCCGAAGAACTGATCGCGTCTTATCGCCGCGCCGACACCATCAACCGCGACGCACGCGACAAGGTCGCCATGCTCTCGATCCGCGCAGGATGGAGCCCCGATGGCAGCGTGCTCTGGTTTCGGGATGAGAAGGTGGGAGGAGCCCGGAGTTTTGTTCGGGTGGATACTGCAACCGGAGCCAAGTCACCCCTATTCGACCATGAAAAAGTCGCGGATTTGCTGGGTGGTCTCATTGGAACCACGGTGCGTCCTGACCGAATCAACCACGAAGTGACATTGCTGGCGGATGGAACGATGGCCTTTTCCGGGCAGCAGCAGCATTTTCAATACGATCCCGCCAAGGGAACGATGATCAAGGTTGACGCCTCGGTTATAGATGGAACTCGACGCGGTATGGGATCGGGAAACCGTCC
>JAEYWW010000019.1 GCA_023428805.1 Armatimonadota bacterium
CCCTGCTCCACGCTGTATCCCCAGCCCGGAAATTCCCGGTTCTGAGCCAGCTTGTAGGCCAGATCAGAGCGGCCATGCTTGGTCAGCTCCAGCATCAGCGCATGGCTGGAGTGGAATCCAGTGGACATCTTGCCCTTGTATTTCTCCAACGCGGCGACCATCTTCGCAAAGCACTTGTCGATCATGCTCTCAGGAACGATCTCGTAGAACAGGGCCAGCGAGTAACCCGCCTGAGTGTCGCCCTGGATCGTGCCGTCGTCCTTCAGGAAGTTCTTGACAAACGCGTTCTGAATGTCGCTTGCAAGCATCCGGTATTTGCGGGCCTCCGTCGGCTTGTCAAGAATGTCCGCCATCTTCGCAGTCAATCGCGTGGAGTTGTAGAACATGATGGTCGCGAAGATCTCGTTCGGCACGCTGCCGCCCTGACGCGGCCAGCCTTCGGCGATCAAAGTGTCGCCGTTCAGCCAGTCGTTGTAGTCGTTGTTGCGGCGATTGCGCCAAATGAAGTCCGCGTTGTTGGAGTGAATCCAGTCCACCCAGCGAGTGCATGCTTCAAAGTTTTCGGCAAGCAGATCCTTGTCGCCGTAGTTCTCGTAGGCGCGCCACGGCACCACAACGCCCGCATCACCCCAGCCCGGAGCGCCGGTGAAGTGGCGGTTCTTGTCGAACGGATGCGGCGCGACGTCGGGGAACCGTCCATCGTCGGCCTGCGCGTCGCGCACATCCTGGAGCCACTTGCCGTAAAAGGCCGCGACATCCATGTTGTAGGCAAGCCCCTGCCCGAAGACGAGGATGTCGCCCATCCATCCCAGCCGCTCATCGCGCTGAGGACAGTCGGTCGGCGTGCTCATCAGGTTCGCCCGCTGAGTCCACATGACGTTCTGCCAGATTTTGTTGAGCAGCGGATCGCTGGTTTCGAAGGTGCTGGCAATCGGGCTGTCGCTATGGAAGACGATGCCGGTGATGTCTTCCTTCTTGATGCTCTCCACACCCGTCACTTCGACATAGCGGAAGCCATGGTAGGTGAAATGAGGCTCAAAAACATCCTTGCCATCGCCCACGGCCAAATAGGTGTCCACCTGCGGCGCACCGCGCAGGTTGGTGGTATAGACCGTGCCATCGTCGTTGAGCATCTCGACGTGACGCAGGCGAACGGTCGAACCCTGCTTGACATTCTTGATGCTCAATCGAACTTTTCCGACCATGTTCTGGCCCATGTCGAAGACAAAAACTCCCGGTTTGGGTTCAGTCAGGCTGATCGCCTTGAGCCGCAACGTCTCTCGGATCGGCTCGTTGCGCTGGGCGACAAGATGCTGTTCGGCGGAAGGTCGCCGCGTTTTCGGAGCGGTTGACAAGACTGCAGAAGGCCGTCCATCTTGCGCTTCCCCGTCGTAAATGTCTGAACTCAGAATATGCTCGGTTGGGCTCAGACGCCAAACGCGATCTGTGTTCACCACGCTGGTCGTGCCGTCGGCGTACTCCAACCGCACCATCGCAATGAACTCGGGTCGGCGGCCGTAGATGCCTCGGTAGAAGCGATCCGGATGCAGACTTTGAGCCATGCCGATGCGTCCGGCATACCAACCATCGCCGACGAGTGCAGAGATGGGATTCTCTCCCGCCTTCAATTCGCCGGTGATGTCGAAAGCCTGATACTGAACTCGCTGGAAATAATCAGTCCAATCCGGTGAGAGCTCAGCGTCCGTGACCTTCTTGTCGCCGACTCTGACTTGGTAGGCGCCGAGGGCGCTTGAATAGAGCATCGCCCGCTTGAGTTTCTTGTCGACCTTGATCGAACTCGAAACTTTGAAGGGTCGCAACGCCACATCGCCTTGGGCTTTGTGCGAAGTCAAATCGCCGTCCACCAGTTTGTCGAGGTGCCAATCGCCTGTGTTGAGCGTATCGCTGGCGGAGACTTTTTTCCGCTCAGAAGCGACAGTATCGCCATTCAATGCCCGCATCTCTGCGAGGGTGAAGCCGAACTGCCCAGGTTCTCCTTCTCCGAGCTTGGTGACCACCAGCCGGACGTATCTGCCTTTGCCATTGAGACCCGAAAATCGAGCGATCTCCTTCTCGGGATTCGGAAAATCGGATGCGGTCTTGTCAACCACCACCGGATCGCTGCCGTCGCCCTTGTCGCCCACCTGAATCTGGAATCGCACGGGGAACTCAAACCCAGGCTTGTCGCGGGTCCAGTCGTGCGGGCGGGTGGGATAGAGTTCAACCTGAGTGACGGGTGTGGATGAGCCCAGGTCAATTTGAACCCACTTCGTCTCATTCTGGTTGCGAGTCTGCTGGCTGTGATAGCCATTGTGGGCGCGCATTCTCGCCGGAGGCTCAGCCGGATCGGTCAGCCACTCGGCGGTCCAGTCGCTGTTCTGGAGCGGCCCAATTCCCAGCACCGCCTCCCTGCTCCAGGGCGACTCTGCTCCGCCGCCATCCCAGGTGCGGACTTTCCACTGAACTCTGTCGAAGGCCCGGAGGGGCTCCCCGGCATAGCTGATATGCGCGGTTTGACCGCTTTTGACCTTGCCCGTATCCCAGATGGTCTTCCCCTCGCGGGTGGCGACAATCTGATAGGCGGATTGCAGGGCTCCATCTCGGGGATCGCGCACCTCCCAGGAAAGGCGCGGGGTCGTGGTTCCGAGACCGAGGGGCGATTGAAGGTATTCCGCCCTCAGATAGGCGGGGGCTGAAGGTTGAAGGGTGGCCATGGCGCAGGTGACGAGGGAGATCAGCACGCTGGCCGAAGTCTAACTCAACACGTCAACCGATTCGCTCATACAAGCGCGTTTTCTTCTCCGTGACAGGTGTCACGGAACCCAAAAATGAAATGCGGTCACGCCAGAACATGGTGAAGAGCAGTTCGGCGTCAGAAGTTTCGCGATGAAGTGCGCTCGCGCCAATGAATCCCGGCAACGACTCAACTGAGCGCGAGTGCGTCCGCCATTCTTCCAGAATCTCTTCACGCTCGCCCGTCCCGGCGTCGTCCTCGAAGATCGACATGAATTCTCCCACGTTGAGGGCCTCTGCTGTCGCCCCTATCGTCCAGTCAGGCGTGAATCGTTGGATGTCGGGAGGCGTGTCAAGAAGCTTGAAGGAGTCGTAGAGGGCGTCGCTTTTCAGAAGCTTGTCCCAGGCCTCCTGTCCGGCATCGAAACTCGCATACACAGAGAGCATTGCGAAGTGGTTTTCCTTGTCCGCATCCCGCCAAACAGACGTCCATTTGAACCCCGGCACACTGCTGATAACCCTCATAAGCTCTTCTTGGAAAACCCTGGTGAGCCATTGGTTTTCATGAGGAATATCAGCCCTGGACAAAACAATACTTGGCCCCACATGGTTCATATCGGAATCATAGACGACAATCTCAATAAAATTGTGTGCATCGATTCACAATGTCAAGCATGTTTGCGTTCATCTTCCTGGCTCTTGCCATGCAGGAGGAGTCTTGGGT
>JAEYWW010000022.1 GCA_023428805.1 Armatimonadota bacterium
CGCCAAGGCATTCTTCGATGCCGCTCTCGCCATCAAGCCGGACTCATACCAGGCATTGACTGGTCAGGCGATCCTCCACATCTTGTGGAACAAACCGAAGGAAGCGGAAACATTCGCCGTCGCCGCCACCCGGGCCGCACCGGAATATGCCGCTGGCTGGTACGCGCTCGCCGCTGCCCAGAAGAAGATGCAGGAGTCCACTTCGAGTCCGACGACCGCCGCCGAGCATCTCAAGAATGCACGCGCCTCAATGACGCAGGCGGAAAAGCTGGATGCCAAGGGTCTCGGCGGAATGCAGATTCCGACCCCCGGAACGGCTTGGCGATACTTCTACACGTCTGGGCGAGTGCCGCTGATCATCGCTCCGGTCAAAGCCTGACTCTCCTTGTCTTCCGGGTTTGTGAACCGAGCCCGGAAGACTCTGGTCCCCCATGGTATCATGCCTTTTGAGTCGGGGCGTAGCGCAGTCTGGTAGCGCGCTTCTCTGGGGGGGAAGAGGCCGTGGGTTCGAGTCCCACCGCTCCGACCATTCAATTTCTCACCTCAAGGATCCCAGCCCATGAAATTCCGCCGCCCCCAACTGATGGCGCTTGTCGCCATTTCCTCCTGCCTTCTCCTGCCTGGTTGTGGCGGAGTGAACAGCGTCTCCGATTTCTATGAGAGGTACATTGTCGGAACTTCACGGACGATCGTGAATGCGCTGGACGACACTTTGCGCCTCGACATTGACTCGGGCACCTTCTCCAAAGTTGTCACCCTGCTCTTCGCCGATGTGCTCTCGATCCCGGTGGCGACCCTGCTGCTGATCTCAGGCGCAGACTTCAAGATGGAGGATCCTACGGTGAGCATCGTCAAGGACATCTTGTTCACTCTTGACTACAATGAACTCACTCTGCCAGAGGGAGTGAATGAAGGCGACCTTGCGCTCTATCGCATCGAGAACGACACCGCAGTCAAAATCGAAAACGCGGTGATCGACATCGAAAACAACAAGATTTCGGCGGACATTTCCACCACCGGAACCTATGTGATCGCCAAAGACGACGCCATCGAATAGGTCCGCGCAACCCGGGTCAAGAGACCGCCGTCAAACCCTCCAACCCGCAGCGTTGCGGGCTACAATGGGGATTCAGTGCTGGACATCCGAGAGCTTACAGTTCGATACGGGCATTTCACGGCTCTTGATGACTTCACAATCTCCCACGAAGGCGGTGCAGTTGGTCTTCTCGGTCCGAATGGAGCCGGAAAAACCACGCTCATCAAGGCGATTCTTGGATTTGTGAAGCCGACATCAGGCTCGGGCAAAGTGCTCGGCTTCGACATCGCCACCGAAGGACCAAAAATCCGGCAACTGGTGGGATATATGCCGGAGCAGGACTGCCATATCCCGGGGATGTCCGCCGTCGAATTTGTCGCTCTTGCAGGCGAGCTTGCCGGACTTCCCCACAACTCGTCTCTGCAGAGAGCGCACGAGGTTCTCGAATACGTCGGTCTTGGCGAGGCACGGTATCGGCATGTGGAGACTTTTTCGACCGGCATGAAGCAGCGGGCGAAATTCGCTCAGGCTCTGGTGCATGGTCCCCGCCTGCTGCTCCTCGACGAGCCCACCAACGGCCTTGATCCACGCGGGCGCGAAGAGATGCTCGACCTGGTGCGGGATGTCTCCAGAAACAAGGGCGTCAATGTTCTCGTCTCCAGCCACCTTCTGCCGGACATTGAGCGCACCTGCGAGGATGTGATCGTGGTTTTCGGCGGCCAGCTTCGCGCCTCGGGAAGCATCAAAGGCCTGAAGGAAGTCTCGGGCACTCCCGTGGATATTGAGCTGCGCGAGGAGATTGACGCATTCTTCCACCACCTTGCAGAGAACGGTTTGATGGTCACACCACTGGAACAACATCGTCATCGCGTGCATGGCGCCGGGACGACTGACGAAACGGCAGATGCCATCTTCCGGGCGGCCTTGGCGACCGGCGCGCAAGTGAGAACCCTGCAGCCAGCCCAGCGCTCGCTCGAAGAGGCATTCCTGGAGGCGATCAGTGGCTGACGGCATCGCTGATCTCACTTACCGCCGCTACGAGGGGGAGCTTGAAGCCCCCCATTCGCGCTGGAAGGTGATCGCCGCCCACGGCATCCGCTCCGCATTCAAGAAGAAGTCGCTCTGGGTGTTGACGGCGCTGAGCAGTTGGTACTACCTCATCATGGCGGCGACTTTCTTCGCCCTCCAAACTCAGGTCAACAATGCGCTCCAGGCTGGCCCGGGGGCAGAGCAGGCGGCAAAGATGGCGAACAGCCAGTTTGACCGAGTGATCTGGAAGGACCAGTTCCTGCACGGTTTTGGCTTCAGCAACATGCTGTACATGATCGTGGCGATCATCATCGGATCAGGCTTGATCGCCAATGATTTCCGATCCAATGCGCTCCTGGTCTATCTCAGCAAGCCCCTTTCGAAGATGGACTATTTCATCGGAAAGTGGATGGGAATGTTTGTGCCGATGCTCGTGATGATCGGCATCCCCCACGCATTGTTTTATGTCTACGGCGCGTTGAGCTTTGCGGATCGAGGATTCATCAAAGACTCGCCATGGCTCGGAGTTCAGTTGCTGATCGCAATTCCCCTTACTGCGGCCTTCTATACCAGCCTGACAGTCGGAGTCAGTTCCATGTTTCGTTCGGGGCGGCTCGCGGCTGCTCTTCTTGCGGGCATCTACTTCATCAGTTCATTCTTCAAAGTCTTGATGTCGGTTGCTGCCGGTTCTGATCAAATCAAGGGGCCAGCAAGGGACTTCGTTGACATGGGCACCTACTTTTCAATTGAAGGAGCGGTCAGAGGAATGGTCAAGTTCATGATTGACAGCGATGGCTCACCGCCGTTTCTGTTCTCCATGCAGGGCCAGACCGTCATTCCGAAGCCGCCGCTCTACTACGTGATTCTCACTCTTGGCTTGGTGATCGGCCTGGGTGCCTTTGTCGCCCTCCGTAGAATCCGTGCGGTGGAGGTGGTCAAGTGATTGAATTGACCAACGCATCCCGCTGGTACGGCCAGGTGATCGGCATGAACAACATCTCTTGCACGATCGGACCCGGCGTAACCGCTCTGCTCGGCCAGAATGGCGCCGGAAAATCCACGATGATGAAGGTCATCACGGGGCAGATGCGGCCCACCACGGGTTCTTGCCGTGTCTTTGGCATGGATCCGTTCAACAACCCCGAGGTCTTCCGCAAGATGGGATTCTGCCCGGAAGTTGACAGCTTCCAAGAGCATCTTTCCGGCCGTCAGATCATCTACCGCATGGCCCGCTACAGCGGGTTCAGCGACTCCGCCGCGAAAAGTCGGGCGGAGGAGATGGTCAACATGGTCGGCATGGAGGGACGTGCGGAGAAGCCGATCAAAGGCTACAGCAAGGGCATGAGACAGCGCATCAAGCTTGGCTGCGCGATGCTCCACGACCCCGATCTTCTGCTTCTGGACGAACCGCTGAACGGCCTCGACCCGGTGGGGCGGCGTGAATTCATGGATTACCTTGCGGGCTTCGCCGCGCAGGGCAAAGGCATCCTCATCTCCAGCCACATCCTGTTTGAAGTCGAACAGATGACCCGCTCGATCCTGCTTCTGCATCGTGGCCGTCTGCTTGCCTCGGGTGATCTTCGGACGATCCGTGATCTGATTGACAGCCATCCGCACCGCATCAGAATCATCGTGGACCGACCTCGGGAGCTGGCCGCCCACCTAGTCCAGCTTCCCTTCGTGCTCAGCGCTCAAATGGGACAGCGCGAGGATGAGTTGGAGATCAAGACGCGGGAACCCGGCTCGTTCTACGACGCGCTTCCCCGCCTCGCCTTGGAGAACAATTATCGCATCTACGAGTACGAGAGCCCCGACAACAATCTGGAATCCGTATTCCGGTATCTGGTGGAAGCCCGATGAGCCCGTACATCTATACTGCCCTCGTTCGGGACAACCTCCGCATTGGCCGTCTGATTGGATGGGCGTTGGTGGCGCTTGTCATCTTCGGGATCACCCTGGTTTGGAAGAGTGTCGCCAAGATGACCCCGGTCGAGTCTTATGGCCAGATTGTCGACATCATCGTCTTCCGCTTTCTCGCGCTCGGCGCGGCGGTCGCCAGCACGACCGTGGTCACGCAGGAAGTCGAGCAGAAGACCATCGTCTATTTGCTGACCCGCCCCCAGCCCCGTTGGTGGATTCTTCTGGGCAGAATGTTGGCCGCCGCCACGACAACCACAATCATCGGCTGGATGGCGTTGCTTGGCGCAGGAATCGCGATGTTTGGAGGGGCCGTGTTCGGACAGCCTTCCTTCCAAAAGGACTTGGTCGTCATCGCGCTTGGCTCTCTAGCCTATGTGAGTTTCTTCACTCTGCTGAGCTTGTGGGTCAACAAAGCGCTGATCGTCTGCCTTCTTTTTGCCTTCGGCTGGGAAGGGTTTGTGCAGAACATGAGCACTGCCATGTCCCGCATCAGCGTTTCGACTTATCTGAATTCCCTCGCGGATCACCCGCAGGTTCAGAACAACAGCATGGCTTTCCTTTCGGGCGACCTGACCGCAGCTCAGCCATCCACGGCCGCTTCTATCGGGGTCATGCTCGCGATCTTTGCGGGCTGCGCGGCGATCGGCATGTGGTGGTTCAGCACCAACGAATACATCGCCCGCGAAGACGGGGAGTGATGCTTGAAAAAGAATCGGGTGCAGACCCTTGATCTACACCCGATTTTCAGAGCCGCAAGCGGCTCACTCCAGAGC
>JAEYWW010000120.1 GCA_023428805.1 Armatimonadota bacterium
TGACGGTGCTTTACGGACCGCATAAGCTGACCATCCCGATCAAAGTTCTCCCCTATGCGGCAAAGTTCCCGCAGGTTCTGGAAGCTGAGGTTTTTGGCAATCCTGCCGAGGCGGGCGTTGTCCGATCAGCGATCCGCACCGCCATTCTTCAGAAATTCAAAGCCAACCCCGGCGCAAGCCTGCAGATCGGGAGCTACGATGTATCAGCCATCCGGGGAGGCAGCATCCAGACGATCCGCATCCCGACACGAGTGGATGCTCCGGGCAGCTTTCCGATTCGGGGTGAAATCCAAGTTCAAGTCCGCAACGCGGGCTATCTCCGCCGAGAAGAGGATCTGCTTTTCTACAGCAACGAACCGGAGAACCTGCGTGGAACAGGACGGCTCTACTGGGGTGAGATTGCCGGCAGCCAAAGCGCGCGGCTCCTGACCCACCATTGCAATCGGACGTCTGCAGGCCTGGCTGTTGTCTATCTCCTGGCGAATCCCAACCCAACTCCCGCACGTGTGGCGATGGCGATGGGCGATGCTGAGCCCGATCAGAACCCGACTCTGGCAGGCTATCGCGCGGGAGACGTTTTTTTCCGCGCGTGGCTGGGGCAGCAGGCGACAGTGCTCGAAATTCCTCCGATGTCGGCGATGCCCGTGATCTTCCGCCGCCTTGCTCCAAATGACACGACAAGCTGCCTGGCGACGATCCAGAATCTTTCGGCTGGCTCGACACCGCTGCGGTTGATCGGCGAGACAGTGTCCCCAACCTCGCTGCCGACCTACCTGCGCTCCAGCGCGTATACGGGAATGCCCTGGGAGACGATTCCGAGCGTGCCGATGGACAAGGCGGGATGGAGCATGGAGGGGAATCCCTCCCACATCTATCCTGCGCCTCTGCGCAAGGAATCCTTCAAATATGAGCAGGGCGGACCGTGGGCTTTTGTGCGAGTCGGCCAGAAACCGATCCCGGACAACAACGGTCAGGGCGTCTTGATGGGCAACTTTGGAGTCCACTACGCCATTGATGGCACGGTGAGCAACCCAACCGACAAGGTGGCAAAGGTGGAGGTGATCTTTGAAGCCAGCGCGGGTTATTCGGGTGCGCTCTTCACGGTTGATGGACAGTACATGGCCGCGAGCATCCTGCAGTCCAAGGCGACTGTCGTGCTCAAGAAGTATCAGCTCAATCCCGGCGAAAGCGCCCGAATCGCCATCCAAACCATCCCCCTCAGCGGAGCTCACTATCCCGCCACGATCATGATCCGCCCCGAAGGGAGCGGACAATAGAGCAGATGCGTAGTCCAGAAGAATTTCAGGCATTGTTTGCGAGCGTCGGTTTGACCGGTCAAGAGACTGTTTCTCCCAGCCGGGAGAAGTCAGGCAGCACTGCGTCCGAAAGCTCGCGCCTTGGGCGCGAGTGCATGAAGGACGGCGACTTTCGAGGGGCCGCAGCTCATTTCGCTCAAGCCATCAAGCAGGGCGGAGGCACAGCGGAAGCGCATCTCGACCTAGGCTCTGCGTTGGAGGCGGGGGAGCTGCCGGAAGAGGCTTTGGAGCAGTACGCGGCTTCCTTTGATGCCGAACCCTCCATTGAGGCCGCAGTGGCTGCAAGCTACGCCGCCCGGGCGATGAGTCATCGACGAGAGGCAGTTGCCTGGCTGGAGAGAGGGTTGAATGTCGATCCTGAGTCTGCATTTGTCCGCCGTCGCATCGCCGACCTGCACCTGGAAAGCCATGACTTCAGCAAAGCTGCCGAAGCCGCTCGGGAGGCGATCAGATTCGCGGCTGATGACGCCGACATGCAGATTTGGGCGAGTGAAGTTCTGCTTGATTCTGGTCGGGCTGAGGAGGCATTGAAGGCGGCGCAGGTGGCGCAGTCGATCAAGCCGCTTAGTGCAGAACCTTTGGTGCAGCAGGCGCTGAGCCTCGCCTGCCTTGGTCGGCTTCCCGAGGCGGTTCGGCAGCTCAATCTGGCTCGGGACGTGGAACCTCAGAACGGTTTTATCGGTCTGCTGATCAGCGTGTTTGATCCTGAGCAGCAATCGGACAAGGCGGAGTCGTTTGACGCGATTCATCTGCTTCGCCTGATCGACCGGCCCGGAATGCCGGACCCGGTCCTGTCTGAAGCAAGAAGGCTCGCCGCGTCGTCTGAGTAAGCAAGATGAAGGCCGTCGCTTTCGCTGTGTTGCTGGCTGGTGTCCTGGGGCAGGCTGCCTGGACACGCCAACCTTTTGGTGACAACGAGTTCTATGCGACGCTTCCCACCAAGCCGAAGCTGACCCGTGACGACGTTGTGGATGACCCCGCCGATTGGGTGGCGCGGGTCCGTGAGTGGGAAGCCCAGACGGATGAGGTCTTCGTGACGGCATCCGCCTTTACTGCCCGGCCCGGCACCAAGATGGATCAAGCCTTTTTCACGGAGATCATCAAGCAGTCGATCGAGGCGATGGAAGATGAATCCAGCGTGGCGACGGTCCTCACCGAAACATCCAAAAAAATCGACGGATTCAATGCGCGCCGAGTGCATTATTCAGTCGGCGAAGGGAAGGACGCGCTTTATATTCAGGCCACTTTTGTGATGATGCCTGGAAAGATTGTTGTGCTGGAAGCCATCAGCTTCGTCTCCGAAGGCACTCCAGCCGTCAGCGCGCAGAAGATCGCCGACTCTTTTCGAGCCAAACTCAGTTAGAACGGAGCCAGAATTCTCCAGACGAGAATCGCCATAACCGCCGCAAATCCCAGCCGGATGAAGCGGAGTTTTCCCACCGCCAGCTTCAGGTTCTTGCCCCTGGAGGCGAAGATGTACACGAACGAGGCTGGGAGATAGATGGCTGATCCAACAAAGATCGGCCAGGGCACCGCGTAGGGTCCGTTGAAGGAGGGAAGGAGTGATGCGAACGAAACAACCAGCCCAAAGATGCAGACATAAAAGCTGATCTGCGCCGCCTTTTCCCGAGTCACAGGTACAGTCTACATCGCCTGCCCGCTCATGCCCCTGCCCATCCTCACCGAACTCTGCCGCGAACTCGGCTGGCCATTGTCCCCGGAGCAGGAATCAAAGTTTGAGGAGTTCCTGAATGTCCTGTATTTGGTCAATGAGACTCGGAATCTCACCCGTGTGGCCAGGGATGAAGCCGAGGTCAAGCATTTGTGCGACTCCGTATTGACTCTCGACATGATTCCTCACGGGGCAACTGTCGCCGATCTCGGCAGCGGTCCTGGACTGCCGGCATGGCCCCTGGCGTGCGCCCGGCCTGATCTGAGTGTTTTGGCGGTCGATGGGTCAGAACGCATGTTTGATGTGATGCGTCAGGTGCCGTTGGACAATCTCAAAGTTCGCCAGGCGCGGGCTGAAGACTGGGGGGTCAAGAATGAGTTTGATGTCGTTGTGGGGCGGGCGATCGCTCCGCTTGCGATTCAGTTGGAACTTTCTGCTCCCGCTGTAAAAGTCGGCGGGTTGGTCATCGCCTATCGAACTCCTTCGGAGCAGGAGGATGTGCAGTCCATGAATATCGGGCAGCTTGGGCTCAAACTCGAAGACATCGTCATTCGCAGCCTCCCGCATGGCGCGGGGCAGCGCCTCTTTCCGATTTATCAGAAGGTGCGCGAGTCTGATCCTCAGTATCCCAGACCGTGGTCGAAGATGAAATCGAAGCCCCTCGGATCCGCCAGGAAGAGATAGTTTCACTCGTGTTTCTAGTCTTGGACACGCTGCGAAACCGTGGTATCATCGTAGGGAAAGATGGCTGTTCCGAAAGGGCGCGCCGCAGGGCGGGCTCTTTTTATTTCACAGCCTGTCAAAACCAGGAGAAGCGATGAACATTTTGCAGGAGCTGCAGCAGATTGCCGTCGAGCGTGATATTTCGCTGGATGAATTGAAGCACGAGCTTGAAGAGGCTCTTGCCATCGCATACAAGAAGTATAAGGGGGCGACGGGCGAGGTCACTCTTCGCCTCGATTCCAGCGTCAAGAGCGGCGCGGTGATTGAGAAGGAAGTGGTCGGCGAGGTTCTAGAGCCCAGCTTCCAGATCAGTCTGGAAATCGCGCGGAAATACAAGGAGGACGCCCAGATCGGCGACTTCATCCCCATCGAAGTCGATCCGATCCAGTTCGGTCGCATCGCCGCGCAGACCTTCAAACAGGTTCTTCAGCAGAAGCTCCGCGAAGCCGAGCGGCGTCAGCTTCACGACATGTTCAGCGAGAAGATGGGCGATGTTGTGAGCGGCACGGTCACCCGGCGCGAGGACAGCAACGTTCTCCTGCAGGTCAACCGGATGGAAGTCAAGCTTCCGAAGCGCGAGCAGGTGGGCACGGATGACTACCGGGCCAACGAGCGGCTCAAGCTGTACGTCTTGAAGATTGACGAGAGCTATCACGGCTTTGAGGTCATCGTCAGCCGCAGCCACCCCAATTTGATCCGCAAGCTGATTGAACTGGAGGTTCCGGAGATTTCCGAAGGTCTGGTCGAGATCAAGTCTGTCGCCCGAGAACCGGGTCAGCGCAGCAAGATCGCGGTGCAGAGCCACGATGAGCGCATCGACGCTGTCGGAGCTTGTGTCGGCCCCCGTGGAACCCGCATCCAGTCCTTGATGGACGAATTGAGGCCGGAGAAGATCGATGTCGTGCCCTACAGCGACGATCCGCTGACCTACATCACGAACGCTTTGAGCCCGGCGAAGGTCAATTCGATCAAGCTGGATCGGGAAGCGCAGAGCGCCTACGTCATCGTGCCCGACAGCCAGCTTTCGTTGGCCATCGGTCGTGGTGGACAAAACGTTCGCCTCGCCGCGCGGTTGACCGATTGGAAAATCGACATCCGAAGCGAATCTCAGGCGGCTCAGGAGTCGCAGGAGCGACGCGCCAAGGAAATCGACGCCGAGGAGGGAGCGTAAGCTCCACCCCTGTCCGCACCTGCTCTGGGTGCCGTCAGAAATTTCCTCAAACTGAATTGATCCGCATCCGTCGCTCGGATGCGGATTGGGTTGTCAATGATTCTTGCGGTGGCCGCAGCGTTTATTGGTGCGGCTCCGCTTCCTGCTTGGACGCGATCGCGTCCCGCGACAGGGTTGCGCGCGCGTTGCGGCGGACCATCACTCAGGCTCAAATCGCAGACCTACGCCGCGAGCTTGAACCATATAAGAGGTAAAACACACACGAATGCAGTCTTCCATCGCGGATTTGGCCAAGAAGCACGACGTGCTCCCAGGCCAGGTAATCGCCGCGCTCAACGATCTTGGACTTGAGCACGACGGCTCCACCTTTGAGGCGGATGCCGACATCCTCGAATTGATCGGTGAGTCTCTGGCCGGCATGGCGGGGAGCAAGACGCTCCAACTGCCGCCCGGTCGCACACCCCATGACATCGCCAGCGCCCTGGGCAAAGGCGACAACGAAATCTTGAAGCTGATGATGACCAAGCTCAAGATTCGCAAGATTTTGACTTCTGTTCTGACTGAAGAAGAGTCCGAGAAGATCGCCCAGGAGTTCGGCTACAGCGTGGAGTGGGTGACTCCCAGCGCGCCGAAGCCCAAAGCCTCCAAAGATGAGGGCGGCAAGAAGCCTCGTCCTCCGGTTGTCACAATCCTCGGGCACGTCGATCACGGCAAGACTTCGCTCCTCGACTACATCCGCAAGGCAAATGTAGCGGGCAAGGAGCATGGCGGCATCACTCAGCATATTGGCGCCTACCAGGTGGAGCTTCCAGAAGGAGTCATCACCTTTCTGGACACGCCGGGCCACGCGGCCTTCACCGCAATGCGCGCCCGGGGAGCTCAAGTCACCGACATCGCGATCCTTGTGGTCGCAGCGGATGACGGATTCATGCCGCAGACGATTGAGGCGATGAACCACGCCAAGAGCGCGGGCGTCCCGATCATCATCGCAGCCAACAAGATCGACAAGCCCGAAGCCAACGTCGAACGCATCATGCAGCAGATGACGCAGTACGAGTTGGTGCCGGAGGCTTACGGTGGACAGGTCGCGGTCATGCCTGTCTCAGCCCATACGGGCGAAGGCGTCAAGGACCTGCTGGAACGCATTCTGCTGGAAGCCGAAGTCATGGACCTTCAGGCCGATCCTAAGGGCGCGATGGAGGGAGTCGTCATCGAGGCGAAGCTGGAGCGGGGACGCGGTCCTGTTGCCACCATCCTTGTCGAGGAGGGAACCCTCAAGATTGGTCAGGTGATCGTCGCAGGCAAAGCCTGGGGCAAGATCAAGGCGATGAGCGACTATGCCGGTGAGAAGATCAAGGAAGCTGGTCCATCCACCCCGGTTGAGATTCTTGGTCTGGATGAAGTCCCGATGGCGGGCGACAAGATCGAGCCGGTCGTCAGTGAGCGTGAAGGACGTGATCTCGTGGGCGGGCGAATCCAGGTGGATCGCGACAAAGCCATGTCCGGCCCCCGCCGCAAGGTGACGCTCAAGGACATCCGCAAGCAGTTCGTGGAGGATGACTCCAAAACCCTGAACCTGATCATCAAGGCCGACGTGCAGGGATCAGTCGAAGCGGTTCGTGGGCTCCTGGAGAAGATCGACAACGAGGAGGTCGAAGTCAAGATTCTGCATAGTGGAGTCGGCGCGATCACCGAATCGGACATCCTGCTCGCAAGCGCTTCAGACGCGATTTGCGTCGGCTTCAACATCAAACCGGAGCCGAGCGCCAAGCTTGCCGCCGAGCGAAACAAGGTTGAAATCCGCACCTACAACATCATCTATGAACTGATCGAGGACATCGAGGCTGCCGTTCACGGAATGTTGGAGCCGAAGTTCGAGGAGCAATATCACGGCACAGTCGAAGTCCGCATGGTCTTCAAGCTGACCCGGCAGGGCAAAGTTGCAGGCTCCCACGTCACAGACGGAAAGATCACACGAAACTCGTTGGTGCGTGTGAAGCGCGGCACGGAAATTGTCTTCGAAGGCAAGCTCGACTCTCTGAAGAACGTCAAGCAGGACTCACGCGAAATGATCGCGGGACAAGATTGCGGCATCAAATTCGAGGGTTGGGAAGACTTCAAAGAAGGCGATGTGGTCGAAGCCTACGAGATGGTTCAGGTCAACTAAATAGATTGAGACCTGGACCAACAGAAAGAGGGTGCGGTTCACTGCGAACTGCACCCTCTTTTTTCCTTTCTTTGGCTTACTTGGCCAGAGCGTCTTCGATGGCGGAGCGGATCTTGGCTTCGCTGAAGCCGACCTGCACGTCAGCGACCACTCCATCCTTGCCGATGATGAAGAAGCTCGGAATGCCGGTGATGTTCAGCTTCTGGGCGAGTTCGGAGCCGCCGTAGGTGAAGGTGTAGGTGTATTTGTGCTCCTCAACGTACTTCTTGGCCTTGTCCGGTCCGTTGTCAAGCTTGCCATCTCCACCACGCTCGAAGGCGTTTGCGCCGACAATCTGAACGCCCTTGTCCTTCATATCCTCATGAATCGCCTGCAGCTTAGGAGCGGCGGCGACGCAGGGACCGCACCAGGTGGCCCAGAAATCGATGACGGTGACCTTGCCCTTGAAGCTCTTATTGCTGAATTCCTTGTCATCAAGAGTCTTCAGTTTGAAGTCAGGAAAGGCCTTGCCCTTGGCGTCCATGACGCTGGGTCTCTGAGCAGGCGCGGCGGCTCCGCCCTGGTTGGCGGAAAGGCCGATGGAGAGAGCCGCGATGGCGGCGACAGCGAGAATGGCGCGGGTGTTCATATCGCTTCTTTAGAACGATCCGGCGGGCGGATCGGTTCCTCCTATTCAATGAGGAGAATACCGCGAATCAGGTTGAACAATAAAGAGCGGAGGGTTCAAGAAGAACCCTCCGCTCTTTAGACCGGATGTCGTCAGAGCGTTCCGCGGATCGCCTGTTCGCGCTCGATCGACTCGAACAGCGCCTTGAAGTTGCCCTTGCCGAAGCTCGTCGCGCCCTTGCGCTGGATGACTTCGTAGAACAGGGTGGGGCGGTCGGTGATCGGCTTGGTGAAGATTTGGAGGAGGTAGCCCTCGTCATCCCGGTCAACCAAGATGCCCAACTCGGCCAGTTCCTTCACGTCCTCGTCAATCTTGCCGACCCTCTCCTCCAACTCCTCGTAGTAGGCTGCAGGCACGTGCAGGAAGTCGATTCCACGTGTGCGGAGGCGACTCACCGTGTGGATGATGTCGTCGGTCAGAAGGGCGACGTGCTGGACGCCGGGGCCGCCGAAGAAGTCGAGGAATTCGTCGATCTGCGACTTCTTCTTGCCCTCGGCGGGCTCGTTGATCGGGAACTTGATCTTCTTGTTGCCGCTGGCCATCACCTTGGACATCAGCGCCGAATATTCGGTGGAGATGTCCTGATCATCGAAGCTGATGAAGAGGTCGAAGCCGAGTACATCCTGATACCACTTCACCCATTCGTTCATCTTGCCGAGTTCGACGTTGCCGACGCAGTGATCGACGGCCTTGATGCCGAGGCTGTCGCCGCGCTCGATATGCTCTCGGAAGCCCGGCTCCCAGTGGCCTTTGTAGTTGTCGCGATTGATGAAGCTGTGAAGCACATCGCCGTAGAGATGGATGGATGCCTTGCGGACGGAGCCATGCTCGTCCTCATAGGTCGTGGGCTCCATGAACGGGCGCGCGCCGCGCTCGACGGCGGTCTTGAACGACCAGTCCACATCATCGACCGAGAATGCGATGTCGCGGACGAAATCGCCGTGCTCGGCGATCATCGGAGCGATTTCGGTGCCGGGGCGCAGGGGTGCCGTGAAAACAAATTTCAGTTCGCCCTGCTCCATCAAATAACTTGCTCTGTCGGTTCTCCCCGTCTCCAAGCCGGCATAGCCGACCACGTCAAATCCAAACATCGAGTGATAGAAGTAGCTCGCCTGACGCGCGTTGTTCACCCAGAAGTGAACATGATCCACGCCACGCAACGGAAATTTGTCTTCAGCCATTGAAGTCACCTTTTCGGTCCCTTGAGTATACAAGGTGCCAGTTCAACATCAGGACACAAGGAATCCGTTTTCTTGCACACGCTGAGGGAAGCCAGCCGCTCTTATAGCG
>JAEYWW010000155.1 GCA_023428805.1 Armatimonadota bacterium
TCTCAACCCCTGGTTTATGGGCTGGGTCTGCGCGCTCGTCATCGGAATCCTCATCGCCCTGTTGTCTGGCCCGTCGGGCAGTTCTGGCCGGATGCGCGAGGTGTTGGAATACAACTTCCGCATGAACCCGGCTCAGATCGACTTGACTCTGACGATCATGCGCAAGTCGATCCATGTCATCTGCTATGCCGCTTCTGCCGCCTTTGTCGCCTGCGCCTGGAGCCGCAAGGAAAAGGGTGCCGGACCGCTCGCCGTCGGAGGGATTTGGGCCTTCGTCCATGCCGCATTCGACGAGTGGAACCAAGCATCATTCCCATCCCGCACCGGAACCCCCATTGATCTCGTCTGGGATGGCGCAGGCATCGCCCTCGGGCTCTTCATCGCCGGAATGATCATCCGGAAGCGTCCATGAAGAGAATCCTCATCGGCGCTCCCGGACTTCTCGCGGCTGGGTTCTCACCCAAAACCGAAGCCTGGAAAACGATCATCGAACGCTCCCGTATTTTTGGGATCGGCGAATCCGAGCCCGGGATGACTGAGTTATCTTGGCTCGGACTTCCCCCAAAGTACGCCGACATCGCTCAGGGTCCTCTCGCGGCAGCCGCCTTCCGCATCGCCCCACCCGATCGGAGCGTGATCTATCAAGCTACGTTGATGGGTCTGAACGACAAGGAGGAAATCCACGAAGTCTCGCCCAGCGAGGAAGAGGCGCGTGATCTGTTCAGCCGCCTTTCATCCCTCAATCGCCGCAACTGGACTTTTGTGGAAGGCTCAAGTGCGACTCATCTTCTCGTCCACGAGCACGGCTCGATTGACAATAAAATCCCCACCCCTCTTGAACTATACAGATCGAAATGGGAACCGCAGATGCCCCAGGGTGAAGACGAAGACGTTCTAATCGGCTTCATTCGAGACTCACGAGACGTGTTGGAATCGAGCGAATTCAACCGTCGAAGGCGCGGAGAAGGGCTGCCCGAGATCGCCTTTGTCTGGCCCTGGGGGCAGGGTCTGACCGCTTCGCTTCCAAACCTCGCCGTCAGCCGCGGCGAACTCATCCGCTACGAATCCCCCTGTCTTCGAGTCAAGGGTGCAACCCAAATGGCTGGCTATTGGCACGGCAGCTTGACTATTGAGACAGCTCAACGTTTGAGGAACGCGCAATCACACCGTGAGCCCACGGTCATCCTCTACCCAATCAACAATGAGGAAGATTCCGGGCAATTTGCCCACGAGGTGGAGGAATACATCTTCAATCCCCTGATCCTCAAAAAGTCATCAGGCGACCTCCGCCTCACCATCATCGACTCAGCCCCCAGCGGGCTGGGCCTGAACTTCGACTCCCGCCGTATGGCGACAAACTTTGTCCCGTACGATCTCCATGTTCTGGACGACCCGAGAGTCAAGCAATATCCCCTCCATGACGCCGTGATGAGGTCGCTTGCGGAATGAGAAGCGTGAGTAATTTGGGCGTAGTAGAAGGGAATTCATGCAACTGAGAGTCGAGCTCCTAGGAAATCCCAGAGTTCTCAGAGACGGAGAAGCCGTCAAGCTGCGAACCAATCATCAGCTTTTGCTCCTCTCGCGGTTCCTGATTCATCATCCCGAGCCAATTGATCGAGGCGAAACCGCCGCTCTGCTCTGGCCCGAAGCATCCGAAACCAACCGAGCTACCTACCTCCGCCGCGCCGTCATGGAACTCCGGCAGATTGGGTTCGACGTGCAGGCAGATGGACGCGGTCTTCTCCTCAATCATCAGGACGTCACCTGCGACTTGCTGGAAGAGGGCGACGACGCGCCCCAATCTGTCGATGAAGTCCTCAAAGGCATCAGCCATGCCATTGCATCCGAGGTGAGGAGCAACTGGAAAGTCCGCGTTCAAGCCCGCCTCGACTATGCCAGTGAATCTCGACTCAGACCTTCCGAAAAGCTCCGTTTGTGGCTGGTGGAACGCCTCATCGAAGAACGCCCGGAAGATGTGATCAAAGCTCTTGCCGCGCACGGGCACAACATGGTCTACAACAAACCCACCCAAGGACTTCTGGATCTTTACCAGGAAGTGTTGCGCAACTTTCAAACCGCCGTTCCTGACCGTGTTAGATTGCTTCTATACGCAGCCGAGGCAGCCGACGCACACACACATTTTTCTCTCGCCGAAAAGTTCCTTGACGAAGCCATTATTCAGGCCAAGCAATTGGAGATGTCCGCCGAAGAGGCCAAGGCATACGGCATCCTGGCTAATATCCACGCCGAAAAGCACAACTTTGAACAAGCGAGAGTGCTTGCCGAGAAGTCGGTGGCGAAGGCACTGGAGAGCGGCAACCTTCGCCCCGCTTCAGGTTCGCTCATCAATTTGGGCCATATTTACGGCCAGCATCTCCGGTTGGAATCCTCTGTCGCCTGCTTCCTCAAGTCTTTGAAAATTGCCGAGGAGATCGAGTTTGAGGGTCAAGTCAAGGTCGCCATCGCGAGCCTTGCTTACTATTGGGGGATTTTGGGGTGCGATGTCGACACCAAAGTTTTCTCGCGCATAAAAAAGGAGCCTGGACTGGGCTATATGTCGTTCATTGATGCCTACACTCACTTCTGTTTGTCTGTGGGCTACGGCGACGCGGAAAATGCCGCAGAAGAAGCCGAAGCGGAGCTTAGAATCACGAGTGAACAAGGCCGCGAAAGACTGTTCTACGTCGCGATTGATCATTGCGCCATCGCGCTCTCACTCATGGGCCGACAACAATCTGCCGCCCTCCTGGTTCGAGCTGGCACCGAGTTCAGGCGCAATTTCGGAACAGGGCGCAGCCGTCTGGAGCGGCGGGTGATTAAACGTCACGTGCCGTCACCCTTCTTTGGAGCCGACCTGCAGGACAAACTCAATAGATTGAGCCTTCATGAGCCACGTCTGCTCGCAGAGGAGATTTCCACGCTCATGAAATAGAGAGCTGGGCCGCCCTGGTTTTTGGGGGGCCCCGGGTTGTATTTTAT
>JAEYWW010000211.1 GCA_023428805.1 Armatimonadota bacterium
GGTGGGAGAGGCCGTTGAAGCGAGTCAAGCCGCTGAACTTTGTTCCGTCCTTCAAGACCACCGTCAACTCCACCGTGCCCTGATCTTCCTCGGCAAAGAGTTCGGGCAAGTCATATCTGAGCGATCCTCTTTCTTTAGCGACGAGGCTGTTGGTGAGCGCGTAGAGCGTGGTGGTGACTGGCTGCCCCTTCATTTCCGCGTCAAGCCCGTAAAGCGCGCGTTCGCTCTTGACCGCAAAGGTGACAGCCGCATCGTCGGGAACACCACGCGGAAGAATGAACTGCGCGGAGTTGTGCACTCCGTAGACGACCGGGGTTTGATCCGAACGACCGAAAAGCATGACTCCAAGCTGGCCGCCATAGAGCATGGATTCGATGACTTCCTTCAGCTTTGGAGTCAAATTACCAAACTTGATTGATGCCGCCGACGCCTGAGCATCCCGCTTCTGGTCGGGGCTCAGCAATCCGTAGGCCCGCAGGATCACAGTCTGGTTGGAGTAGGAAGCGGGATGCTTGAAAGTGCGTGCGGCCAGGTCCAGACAGCCCTCAATCGCGTAGCCCTCGGATGCCAGGGCGACGGCGGTGAGCTGATCAAGCGGCGTTCTGCCTGTGGCGTGGAGAGTGCGGAGGAGGCGGGCGGACTCACGGCGGGGGAATCTGTCCAGCCGGCTATTGGCTGGTTCGTCGGGGCGGAAAATGAGCCAGCCCGATTCTTCTGTTGCGATGCAGCGGCGCTCATAAAGCTGCTGGATGACCCTGCCCAGTGCGGCTGGGCTGCTGGCGAACGATCTCAGCATGAGAAAGCTGGCGTCGGGGATCAATGCGACCACATCTTTTGCTTGAGATTGAGCGAGCTGGCGAAAGACATCGTCCGCGTAATCGGTCAGCACCGCGTCTGCATCAAGATTCAACACCCGATCCCGCAATTCGGGAGTTGACTCCAGCGGCCACGCTCCCGGTTTTGAGAGCGGGCGGAGAAACTTCCATGATTCCGGCGGCTCGAAGAGTGTGGTGAAGGAATCAAGCAGAGGGTCTTGGCTCTGAACCCGGGGAGTCAAGCGGATCGGGGTGAACTCACGCACCTGCCCGGCAGACTGATCGTCTCCAACTATGTTGAGAATGACCATGAGTGCTCCTGCACGGTTTTCGATGGACAGGTAAGCCTGATTCAGTCTTCCGAACTGCGCAAATTGGTACACGTCAACGGTTGTCGGGAGCTTGCCCTCTTCGGAGGTTTGAAGGAAGCCCTTCGCTGATAGTGAATCCACAAAGGAACCTGCTTCCTTGCGGAAGCCATCCAGCATTTGTGGAAATTGGGGAGGGAGCGCACGGATGTGTCCGTTTTCTTGCGCCATGTAGATGGATTTTTGATCGTTTGAGGTTGCCGCGATCTCCTTCGCTCCCATCGCGTGCAGAACCTGCAGGCTCAACCTGGATATGGGCAGGCTCTTCTTGAGGATGTCGATGCGATTCCGGCGGGGATCATTGCCATCGATGATCTGCTCAAGCCGGACCAGCTCCTCCATCACTTCGCGCACGGCTTTGTCATCGAGTTTGGGCGGCACCGGGTTGTCGTCGAGCCATTTCTGCACTGCGGCGACTCTCGCTTCATATTCGGAATCCTCCTGGATCGGCCAGGGAGCAGAGAAGATGACCCGCCCCGCATCCTCCCGCCACGAAGCCTGGCATGCACTCGCGAGTGCATCGAGCGTGGCTCTAAAAGGCCGTTGGGAAACCTTGATGTAAACATAATCACTCTCTGGCGCGCCCTGAACTTTGATTTCGATTCCGGCCTGCCTGCCCAGCTCGGACATGACAGCTCCGAGGAGGGCAGGTTCGCCTTCCAGAGAAACGGGTTTGTTCAGGGGATCAATGGAGGCTAGGAGAAGAGCGATGGCTGTCAGCATGAGGGTTCTCCTTGCGGGGTAGGTGTATTGGATCGGGTTGGAGGGCCAAACATCGTGTTCTTCCACTTCTCGCGAGCGGACTGCATCGCTGATTCCATCTGGGCATGGAAGTCCTCAGGCATGTCTTCGTACTTGCCGAATTTCGTCAGATGAGAAGCTCCATAGATGGGAACGTCGGCGCGGAATGCCGCACCATTTGGCATGGACACCCACACATGCAATCTGCTCACTTCGACGTATGCAATCCGACGGGGATACGCGGCGCGAGTCCCGCCCGCTTTCTCATTGAAGACAATCCTTTCGGCGAGTGCTGCATGAGTGGTCGGTTCGGGGCGCCAATCCCAGTCTTGAAAGATATGGGGCAGCTGCTCGCGTGTGACTGCGAAGGAAAGCGTTGCTTGATCTGGAATGCCAAAGGGCGCAAGGAAATTCGCTGAATCATGGATATCGCCAATGGCGGCGGGTTGGCCGGGCGATGCCTCCAATGGGGCTCGAAGCAGATTGGACGCCAGGAGCGCGTCGATTTCCGCCCGCATTGCTTTGGTCAGCTTCCCGTATTCAAGAGTCACATAGGATTCTTGTGCTTCCCGCTGCTGATGATGGGGGAGGAGCCCGAATGCGCGCAGGATGTTGGACTGATTCCTGTGCGACCGCACGAAGCCAAAAGTGCGGTCGGCAATAAACAAAGTGTTCTCAACGCTGAGTGAATCGGATGCCTGGGCGACATCAACGAGATCATCCAAACTCGGGCGTCCAGTTTTGTGGATTTCGCGGATCAGTCGGGCCGCTTCTGGTCGTGGGATTCTATCCTGCCGAACCCTGCGGTTCGAGAGGGACTTCATGAGGAAAGCGCCTTCCACCTCCTCGGCTGAGTATTGGGATGAGAAGATCCTCGCAACCGCCTCGCCCAGCGTGCCGGACTGCGCCATCAGAGAAGGCACTAGCATGTATGCAGAGTCGGGAATGATCGCAATCACATCTTTGTTCTTCGACTCGGACAATTGGCGGAAGACGTCGTCAGCGTAGTCGGTCAAGACCTCATCACGATCCAAATTGAGGATCCTCTCCAGAAGCGTGGGTGAGGGGATCGGCGGCCACTCCCGTGATTGAGATACGCTCCTGAGATCGTTCCAACTTTCCGGAACGACCAGCATGGTGCTGAAGGTGGCGAGCAAGTCTCGAGACGCTTCGCTTGCCTCCAGCTTTGGAAACGGAATCGACGCTGTGTCGCCAAGATGCCCCGAACCGTGTCTGCCGTCTCCCAGCAAGGTTATGGAGGAAGATGCGGAGAACTCAGATGTGCGTAATTGAAGGAAGTACTGATCGAGCCGCAAAGGGCGGGCATAAACAAACTCCCTGAGGCAAGAGGAGGTCTCACTCTGTTCGATCACCTGAATCAGGCCTTTGGAAGTGAGCAAGTCAGCGAAGTCGTTGTATTCGTTGGCAATGCTTTTGAAGACCTTTTGAACTTCCGGTGTGAGCTGCCTGATCCTTCCTCGGCCTTCGTTCATGGAGAGCACTCTCTCTCCGGGTGCGGTTCGCGCTATTTCTTCAGCGCCCAGCGTGTGGAGCAGCTTCAGGTGAACTCTATGAGCCGGAAGCCCCCACCTCATCTGATCAAGATTTGCTTGAATTTCTGTGGTTCGCGGAGACCTTGACTCCAAGACGAGAATCTTCTCGACAAACTCCCTCACATTGCTTTCATCAAGCTTTGCTGGAACAGGATTCTCGTTCAGCCAACGCTGAATGGCGCTCACTCGCTGTGCGTAGTCAGGATGCTCTCCAACCTGCGCGGCGGGAGCGGAGAAGATGACCTGTCCCGCATCAACTCTCCAGGACGCATCGCAGACCTTGGCAAAAAGATCAAGGGTCGCCCCGAGCGGGCGATTGGAGATATTGACGTAGACATAATCCCTCTCTGGCGCGCCCTGAACTTTGATTTCGATTCCGGCCTGCTTCCCAATTGCGGCCATTGCGGAATCCAACCGCGTGGAATCGCTTTCGTATGTTATGGGGGTGTCGAGTGGGCCTGGAACCGCAAGAGTCAGCGCAAGCAGGGCGAGCATAGATTCATTCTATGCCATGCCGAGCGTGAATGGCTAGTTTTTATGTTCGATCTGGAAGCCAGCCGTTCGTCCATCCGGGAAAATGACTTCCATCGACAGGCTTCCGCCGGGGGCGTTCTTCAGAATCCGCACTTTGATCAGCGTGCCTTCCGGCGGCCCGTCGGGGAAATGGATGGCGGGAGACACGGCGATGCCGTTCTGGGCGGCAGAGACAGGCTTCT
Source organism: Armatimonadota bacterium (assembly GCA_023428805.1). Classification (GTDB taxonomy): domain Bacteria; phylum Armatimonadota; class Fimbriimonadia; order Fimbriimonadales; family Fimbriimonadaceae; genus JAEYWW01. Next base: position 4,194 of record JAEYWW010000211.1, read on the forward strand.
GCGAATCGCGTTTCGGGTCATAGATGACGGCAGATCGGTGATAGATCAGCCTCTCCACCATCCTTGTCGAGCGACGACCATTCGAGGACAGCCTCGCCTTCCACCGCCCTTTTCCTCGCATAGCCAGGCATGCGTCCGCAGAATCGGAGCAGGTCCATGTTCGTTGAAAGCACACGGTCATCGTCCACGCACATCTGCGCAAAGCCGATGGAAAACGCAAGGCCGGGGTCTGAACTTGTGGCGGCGGCGAGGTCCGCGACGCGCTCCACGTCAAGTTTGCCCTGCTTCCGACCGTCGCGGATGAGTTCTGCAAGCAGCCGACGCGGCATTCTTGCCTGCCTGATTTCATCCAGGTTCGCGGGGCGGACGATCATCGCTCCGTCCTGCTCGCGCACCTCGCCTCCGGTGTAATAAGCCCGCCGGAGAAAGTCGCCGATGCTGCCCGAATGTTGTCCGCCGAAGGCGGCGAAGACCATCATGCCAAACGCGCCGTCGGGAATGATCGCGGCCAGATCGCGCTTCCGGCTTTCGGACAACTGGCGCAGTGGTTCGTCCACATAGTCTGTGAGAACCTCATCCTTGTCCAGATTCACCAGGCGGGCCACCACCTGCTCGGGCAGAGGCTTCTCGGGCGTGGAGTCTCGGTGAGCCATCAGCATCTTCCATTCTTCGGAGGGCAGAAGCACCTCCTGCATCGCCGCGAAATCATCCTCGACTGCATGTGATTCAGGCATCTCGTAGGTTGTGATGGTGCGGTGATGGGAAATTTCAATCTGGTTCTGCGGACCGCCGAAAAACGTTATTCTTGAGGAAATCTGGTCGTAATCGTTGGAGATTTCCAGCAGGCAGTCCTTCAATTCTGCGAACTCGGTGATGGCATGGCTGTGGACCGATGATCCGCTTTCCATGCCGTTTGGCTCCAAGTGCTTTCCGCGCGACTGCAGGAGGGTTTGGTAGAACAAGCCTTCCTTGACAAAATCATCGAAAACTCTGGGCGCGGTCTTGGGCAGCTTCTTCACGAGTTTGCCGCCCCCGAGTGTGAAATAGGCGGACTCGCCGATCCCGATGCGGGCGATCTCTTCGGCTCCGATTTCGTGGATCAGCCGCATCTGTGCCCGGCTTGCGGGTGATGAGTTGCTCAGTTGGGTGACAGCGCTCCCCGAAGGCCTCCCACCTGCAAGAATGGAGCCGTCGATGATCTTGTTGGCTGATTCCCTCGTCAACGCTTCGGGAATGGGATTCTCGTTCAGCCATTTCTGCACCGCGCGGCGGCGGCTCTCCCGCTCGACCCGTCCGTCGGGCGGCCAGGGCGCGGAGAAGACCACTGAATCCCCGGTTTCCCGCCAGGTCGCCTGGCAGGTCCACGCGAGGAGGTCGAGCGTGCCGCGGATCGACCGATCCCGGACTCGAACGTATACGAAGTCGTGCTCCGGCGCGCCGCGGACGACGATCTCAATCCCCGCCTGACTCCCCAATTCACGGGCAAGGGAAGAAAGCGGCACCGAACCGGACTCGATAGACACTGTTTGATCCAGCGGATTCTGAGCCACCGCGAGCGCGAGGAACGTGATCACGGTTCACCTAGGGCGGGGGAGGGTTGCGACGGGTTGGCGGCTGAATGTCCATATCCTTTACTTCATCCCTCTTCTTCTGAAGCAGTTCGTTGAATTCCTTCAGCGTGTCGGCGGGAAGCTGGTCGAAGGGCACAAACTTGGTCTTCGCTTTTGGCCCGCCGAAATCCAGGACTTTCTGGAAGAAGAGTTCTCCCAATGCCAATTCCACATGAAATTTCTTTTGTGGTGCGAACGCGAAGAGCTTGTAGTACGACATGTAGTCTTCGCCTCCCTTTTCCGCATAGGCTTTGCTCCATGCAAGCTGATCCAAGTTGATGGGAGAAGCGTAGCTACCTTCCCCTTGTTGAGCATAAAGCATATCCTTCGAGGTGAATCTGAGGGTGATTGGGGCGTTGTTGGGAATGCCTTCGGGGTATTTCACCGCCGGGTGCATCGTCATCCCGCCATCCATGTAGAAATTCTCGTTGCTGACCTCCAAAGCCTCCTTGGTAATGAGGGTGGATGTGCCCGCATAAAGCATCTTCTCCATGATGGATCGTTGAGCTTTGTTCAGGCTGCCGTATGTGATCGTGACCGGTCTTTCCTTCATATTCCGTCGCTGACCGGCGGGGAAGTTGCCGTAGAACCGAAGCATTTGGGGATCGGCCATTCCCAAGTTGATTTCGCCCAGAACCAGGCCCGCAATCGAAACGGCGAACATGAGGCTCATGTCGTCTTCCGTTGCGGCGGCGAGTTCCGCGCAAGTGTCCAGATCGGCTTCGCCTGCAGGCATGGCCTTGTGGATCATGTTCGCCGTCGCCTCGCGGGGAACACGCATCTTCCGCGATTGAACGAGGTCCTCGGGGCGGAAGATGAGGGACTTCTCGCCTTCAATCACCTCGCCGCCGTTGAACATGTAAAAGGAGCGCAGCAGGGCTCCGACCGACATTTCGCTGCCTGCGCCGCCCAGCCTGCCCATAGTCGCGATCAGAAAGGCCGCATCGGGAATAATCGCCACCGCATCAATGCTGCGGGTCTTGGCAAGGAATCGGATCGGATCGTCTGCGTAGTCGGTCAAAATCTCGTCCTTGTCCATGCTGATCAGCCGATCTCGAATCGCCTGGGAGATTCTGGGTTGACCTCCGTTGGCGGCGGGATTGGGGGCGTCTGGTAGCTTTGTCCAGTCTTCGGGGAGCGGGAATCCCTCGGTGAATTTCGAAAAGGCATCATCCTGAGGAGGCTGCTCGCTTGACATTCCGTTCATCGTGGTGATGCTGATGTCGCCATTCAGCACGGTGCCTTCTTGTTCGCTGGAACCGGCGATCAGCGACATGCTGATCTGACCGAATTGATTCTGAAACCGGACGAACCAGCTGTCCACCTTGCTGAAATCAGCATAGAAATAGGTGTGAAGGGAACCGAGGTAGTAGCCCTGGTCCTCCACTTCGGCCTGGGCTCCTCGCGCGGAAACCAGGTCCTTATATGAGGCGGCCTCCCGCATGAAATCAGCGATCATGGCCTTCGCGCTTGCGGGGAGCGCGTGGATGCGGGGATTGCCGCTCAGTGAGTAGATGCGGGAATCTCCGAGTTCAATCTCTGAGATTTCGTCCGCCCCGATGGCATGGAGCAGACGCACTTGAAGTCGTCCCAAGGGTGCCTTGCGATCCAAATCGTTGATCTGCTGCCAGTTGTAGCCCTCTCCGGCTCCCTTGTTCAGCCTCAAGGCCTCTTCGATCAGGGCTTTGCCGGTCGCGGCAGTCAGGGCGGGCGGCACCGGGTTCTTGTCGAGCCACTCCTGGATCATCTTTCGACGGAGTTCCTGACTTTCTTTGTCGCTGGGAGGCCAGGGCGCGGACAGAATGATCTCGCCGCCTTCCTCCCGCCAAGCGGCCTTGGAGGCTTCTGCGATCAGGTCGAGGGTCGAGCGCAGGGAACGCTTGTCCAAGTGGACATAGACGTAATCCCGAAGCGGCGCCCCGGTGACTTTGATCCTGATTCCGGCCTGTCGCCCGATTTCGTCGAGCACGACATCCATCCGGCTTGGTTGATTGTCAAGCGTGATCGGAGCGTCCAGCGGACTCTGAACCATCGCCATTGCCAGAAAGCAGGCAAGCATGTGATTATTTTATGCTTATTGAGATCGTTTGGGTGCAGAGTTTTGCATCGTTCTGAATGAATCTCCGTACGATACAATGCTCATGGAAGTCATGACGCCTCCTATGCCCGACCAAAGCCTGCGATCTGTGCTCGAACGAGCCCAGGAGATTTCGTCAGAAACGGGGCTGCTGCTCAAGCAGAATCCAGAGTGGGCCGACCTCATCCAGGCCGCAGAGGAAGCGGGAATCCCCCGGGATGCGATCATGGAGGCATTGCGCGAGCGCATTGCCGACAGCGATCTGCCGGCATTTGAACCCAACGAACTCGTCCTTGCGACCGATGGAAATGGCTGGTATCACACGGCGCGGATTGACACCGTTCGTTCCGGCTCCGTTCGTGTGCGATTTCTCGGCGGGGGCGACGCGGACTTGGCTCCCAGCGACATCCGACGGTTCACGCTCGTGCCTGGTGCGAAAGTCAACCTCTTTTATGGCGGCGTTTGGGCGACCGCGCCCGTCGTCGCATTCAACCGCGATGCCATGAGCGTCACCCTGAACATCTGGGGAGGCAATCACACGGCCACGCTCGACACGATCCGCATCCGCGACGAACGGAAGGTGCGCCCGGTATCGGACCGGTTGAAGTTCTGGCTCTATGGCGCGGCTGGTGTTCTCGCCGGAGGCGCACTCGGCACGATCATCACCGCCTTGCTGATGCGCTGAATTCTCCGGTACGATCCGACGCTGTGAAGAAGGCGTTGGTGTGCTGGGGCGGATGGGACGGGCATGAGCCGCAGGCAGTCGCGGAACACTTTGCCGCCCTGCTGCGGGGCGAGGGATTCGATGTTCAACTCAGCGATAGCCTGAGCCCTTTGGAAGACCGCGAGGCCACCGCCGCGCTTGATCTCTTCGTTCCCGTGATCACGATGTCCACCATCGAGCCCGCGCAACTGGAGAGCATCCTGTCGGCGGTCATCGAGCACGGCACCGGGATCGCGGGGTGCCACGGTGGAATGTGCGACGCCTTCCGAACCGAGGACCGCTGGCAGTTCATGACGGGCGGGCAGTGGGTGGCGCACCCGGGCGATTCGAACGTCACCTACACGGTCAACTTGGCCGAACCGCACGAACTCACGTCGGGAATGAGCGACTTCCAAGTCACCAGCGAACAGTACTATCTCCACGTCGATCCCGCCGTCCAGGTTCTCGCCACCACCGACTTCCCAACTCCCGGCGTCGGCGGCCCGCACATCCACAACCCCTGCAAGATGCCGCAGGTCTGGGTGAAGCGGCATGGCAGGGGAAGGGTTTTCTACAACGCACTGGGGCACAACCGCGCGGTGTTCGACATTCCCGAAGCGACCGAACTGATGCGCCGCGGGTTTGTCTGGGCGGCGCGTTGATCTAATGTAGAGAAGCTAATCGCGCGTCCCGCATCAATCAAGCCACACTCTCGTACACTTTGGCTAGAATGCAGGACTTCGACGTCATCGTCGTGGGGGCGGGGCATGCGGGGATTGAGGCGGCCTTGGCCTCGGCGCGCATGGGCCGGCGCACGGCCTGCATCACACTTCGCCTCGACCGGATCGGTCATCTGCCCTGCAACTGCAGCATCGGCGGCCCCGCGAAGGGGCACATTGCCCGCGAAGTCGATGCGCTGGGCGGCCAGATGGGGGTCACCACCGACCACACCCTGACCCACGTCCGACGTGTTGGAACAGGGAAAGGCCCCGCCGTTCAGACCATCCGCACCCAGGTCTGCAAGCGCGATTATCCGCTCTTCATGCAGCGGGTGATGGCGAACGAGCCGAATCTGACCTTGATCGAGGGGCAGGTGATGACGGTTCTGCACCGGAGCGGGCGGGTGACGGGCGTTTTGATTGGAGAGGTCGAAATCTCCTGCCGCGCCGTGGTCATCACGACCGGAACCTTCCTCAATGGCCTCTGCCACGAAGGGAAGACCAAGAC
>JAEYWW010000240.1 GCA_023428805.1 Armatimonadota bacterium
ACTTGATTCAGATCGGTGATGCCTCGGAGCGAACCCGCGCCCCGCGTCCCGAAGAACTGGAACTGAGATTTTCTGAGAAGGCGGTCGCTCAACTGGAATCGCTTCGCGGCAATTACCCGGATGAGAAATCGTGCATCCTTCCGGGGCTCTGGATCGCCCAGCGTGAATACGGCGGCTACCTCTCCCCCAACGCCATCGCCGAGGTTGCCCATCGCCTGCATCGCAGCTATGCCGAGGTGGAAGGTGTCGCAACCTTCTACTCCATGTACAACACCAAACATGAAGTCGGCAAGCACATGATCGAAGTCTGCACGTGCCTAAGCTGCCACATGTGCGGTGCTTATCGCGTCGCTGATTACCTCCAATCCAAGCTCGGAATCGGGTTTGGCGAGACCACCGAAGACGGCGTCTTCACCCTCCACGAGGTCGAATGCCTCAACGCCTGCGACCGTGCGCCCTTGCTTCAGATTGGCGACGAGTATCACGGCCCGGTGGATCACGCTTATGTCGACAAGCTGATTGATGATCTTCGAGCACGCGGGGATGCAACGACTGTCAAGCTCGCCGACGAGATCGTGAAGGTTCATCTGCAGCCAGAATAGTAATGATTTTTTTGCTCTCTTGAATTTTCGTGCAGTAGTATGTCACGCTTCAGTGATATGAAGGCTTGTTTCAGCCTACTCCTTCAACTCGCAGTTCTTGTTCTGGCAACCAGCGCAACCGCAGTTCCAAACGTTCGGATCATTGCCCAAGACTACGAGGACAATCTTCAAGCCACAGATCGAGAGTGGTTTTATAGGAACCCCTCAGATGGAAGCGCCCTCCCGACCGGCAACGGCTATTATAATTCCCTAGAATACACAGAAGAGGTCGTTGGCCGAACATTTCAAATCGGTCGGATTGCATACGTAAGAAATACACCCATCAAAGTTAAGTTGAAGCTTTATAATCCTCAGCCAACTATGACAGGCACTCTTACATTTCTGGCCGCCAGAATAGCAGTGCCTCCTCTTCAACCAGATAGACCTACCACCACATATATCAACCTCACTTTGCCTCCTGCCACCGTCTTGACGATCAGCCAAAACGGTACTGCTGAAGCAACTGTGACATTTTCCGGGGTGCCAAATTACGTTACGCTAGGTGACTTAGAGCTTCAAGCAAAGTTTATTTCCTCTGGGCAGAATAAGTTGACACCTAATATGACAGGCCCAACTCCATGGATCAAGGTGTATTTCACTGATGCCGCTCCAACGGGCATTCAGTCTAGACCCTGGACTGACGTGCTAGATCACTCAGCCTCTTATGCTCATGGTCAAACGGGTACGGTGCCAGTCATGCGCCACCTAACACAAGGATTTTTCGCTGATGGGTGGTGGTTCTATGCTACTGGCGAAAAGCTTTTTTGGCATACTCCCGACCAATACAATGATGCATTGGCTTCTGCAGTACACGAGTACAATCTAAAATCACTTCTCGATACCAAAGCCAGCTATACTCTATCTTCCTTACAAGTGCCTCTAAACTGTGAAGATGTCAGTGGATTTCAGGTAATTCTGGCGAGTTCTCTTGGATTGTCCGCAAGCGCAAGGAAGGTTTATGCACCAGATATGGAAGTTCACTGGGATGATGAGTCTGAAAGTGTCTACTATGAAACCCGAGGGCTCACTACGAACTTACTCTATAAGAAAGGAGATGGCGGCTCGTCTCTCCTTGCAAATTATAAGACACTCAGTTTTCAATTTCATCAGTATACTATTTGTGACTCTAAGGCATATGATGCATCTATGGCACATTGGCTAGATTTGAGTGGAGCCAGTTACAAGCAACCGCCAAAAGAGTGGACTATTCCCGACTATATCCAAAAGGCATACGGAGCTCCGCCTTTCTTGGGCCTCTTTAATAAGTATTACGATCAAAGCACGCCTGCTTCTATCACGACAGCGGACAATAGTGCAATTCTTTCAAAGGTCTTCTAATGATGTTTGCAATCACTTTGATTAGCCTGATGGCCTTCCCACAGTTTGACTCGGCCTCGCTCAGTCTTCTTGTTCCTGACGTGATGGAAAGTGGTCAGGTGTCAACCATCACCACGACTTCTGAGGTAGCTCACTGGGGCGGAAAATTGTCTAACGACAAAACATTCGTTTTGATGGAACGAAAGGGTGATGGTTTCTTTTTAACTCCTGAACGGTTACCTGCATTTAAAGCATCAAACCTGCAAATCTCCTGCAAAGCAGCTGTTCGTACAATCAAGGGAGAAGAAGATGCTTCAGGGAGTTCACTCCTAGGTTTATTGCTTCAGAATAGGAGCATCTCAATTTACATTCAGCAGACCGAGGCTAACTCCGCAGACACACCCTATGAAGACAAACGTAATTTAGACCTTCTGGCGAGATTCTATATTTCTTGCCTCAAGCAACCCGCGCTACAGGATCATTCGCAACAAACGTGGGCAGGAACAACTATCAAGACGGCTCTTTGTGGGAATCGAAACGTTTTCAATGCAACACTCCTGTTCAATCTCCGACCCAGTCTTCCAGAATTGACAGGCTCATGGGGCGGAAAGACTCTCAAAATTCTGCCCGGATACACCAAAGCAAAGATTGACAACGTGGATATTGACTGCCCCGACGTGCCGATTCTGGCCCAAGGTGAGATTTGGCTTGATCAGAGCTTCCTGGAACATTTGAACTCAAACTGAGTAGAATCAAGCGGCATCCATGGCCGAGTACAAGCTGCTTTTTGAACACGCCCACGACCCCAAGTACCGAACTCTGGAAGGGTATTTGGGCAAGGGGGGATACGAGGGTCTGAAGAAGGCCCTCGGCATGGAGCGTCAGGCGATCATCGACGAAATCAAGGCGAGCGGACTTCGCGGACGCGGCGGCGCAGGCTTCCCCACATGGATCAAGTGGAACGGCATCCCCAAGGACAAGAAGACCACCCACTACGTCCTCTGCAACGCCGACGAAGGTGAACCCGGCACGTTCAAAGACAAGCAGATCATGGAGCAGACGCCCTTCCACCTGGTGGAGGGCATGACGATCGCGGGATTCGCCACTCAGGCCGACGTCGGATACATCTATATTCGCGGCGAATTCGTAGACTCTGCCCGCGCCCTGCGCGCCGCGATTGATGAAGCCTACGCCAAGGGCTATCTCGGCAAGAACATCCTGGGAAGCGGCTTCGATTTCGACCTCCATATCCACCTCGGAGCAGGCTCCTACGAGTGCGGCGAAGAGAGCGCCCTCATGTCCAGCCTGATGGGCGAGCGCGGGATGCCGCGCCTCAAATTCCCCCACGCCCCGCTGCCGACCATCGCGGGACTCTGGGACAAGCCGACCGTCATCAACAACGTCGAAACCTACTGCTGCGCCCCGTTCATCATCAACAAGGGCGGCGAGTGGTACGCCACGCTCGGCGCAGGCACCAAGAATTCACGCGGGACCAAGCTGTTCTCGGTCAGCGGACACGTCAACAACCCCGGCAACTTTGAGATCGAGTTCGGAACGACGCTGATGGAGCTTCTCGAAATGGCGGGCGGGATGAAGGGCGGCAAGTTGAAAGCCTGTGTTCCGGGCGGCTCATCCGTCCCGATCATCAATGCCGAAGACTGCGAGCGAGCAATCCTCGGCTATGAAGAGATGGCCGAGGTCAAATCCATGGTCGGCTCCGGCGCAAGCATGTTCCTCAACGAGCACACCTGCATCGTCAGCTTCACATGGCGCACCGCGCTGTTCTACGCCAACGAAAGCTGCGGCAAGTGCACCCCCTGCCGCGAGGGCACCAAGTGGATGCTCCAAATCCTCGACCGCATTGTGCGCGGCAATGGACAGCCGGGCGATATGGAACTCTTGGTGGACATCACCAAGCAGATTGATGGACGGAGCTTCTGCGGACTCGGCGACGCGGCGGCCTGGCCGGTCGCGGCGGCGATCCGTGTGTTCCCTGAGGAATTTGAGTACTACATCAAGCATGGCCGCTCCATGGTGACCTCGCCGGAATCCTTCGCCATGGCCCCGAAGTGGCAGCAGGCTGTCCTGGCATAGGTAATATCAGAGTCCGCATCCGGCCGTAGCTCAGTGGATAGAGCGCACCCCTCCGGAGGGTGAAGTCGGAGGTTCGAATCCTCTCGGCCGGGCCAAATTTTCCCATGAGCCTGCCTCTTTCACCTGAACAGGCTTACGTTCTCGAAGACATTCACTGGCGAGGCGCAGGGCTCACGTTCGTCACCGGCAAGGCCGGGACGGGAAAATCAACCCTTCTTCGGGAACTCAGCACCGCGCTGACGGGCCGCGCCGCGGTCGCGGCTCCAACTGGTCTGGCGGCCATCAATGCGGGCGGGCAGACCATCCACAGCCTTTTCGGATTCAAGCCCGGGCCGCTGATGAACACCGAGGAGCACGTCCACCGGTACAACCCCTATTCATTCCGAGGGCGAGTATTGCGGAAGATGGACGCGTTGATCCTCGACGAAATCTCGATGGTCCGCGCCGATCTTTTGGATGCGATCGACTACTCTCTCCGCATCAACAATGATTCCGACGACCCCTTCGGAGGCAAGCAGGTGGTCGTCTTTGGCGATCTGCTCCAACTGGAGCCGGTGGTGAGCCGGGGGGCGGATTCGGAGATGATTGAGCACCGCTATGCAAGCCCGTTCTTCTTCGATTCCGAGGTGGTTCGCGAGCATCGTCTGGAAGTCCATGAGCTCACCACCGTTCACCGCCAGGCCAGCGACCCCGAACTCATCTGGGCTTTGAATCAGGTGAGGTGGGGCGAAGCGGATGCGCTGGACGCCTTCAATGAGAGGGTCGGTGAAAGCGTCGATGAAGGCCGGGTCATCACGCTCGGCACCCACAATGACGGCGTCAACGCCCTCAACATGCGCCGCCTCGTCGACCTTTCGAGTCCCCCCCAGGGCTACAAGGCGATCATCGAGGGTGAATTCACCAAGGACTTCCCCACCGATGTCGATCTTGTCTTGAAGCCCGGCGCACGTGTGATGCTCCTCAAGAATGCCGCTCAATGGGTGAACGGAAGCCTGGGTACGGTGCTGCGTCTTGAACCAGAATTTGCCGTCGTCGAACTCGACTCCGGCGAGGTCGTCGAAGTGCCTCCGATGTCGTGGGAGAAGGTTCGTTGGAGTTGGGACAGCCACCGCGACCGGCTGACTTATGAAATCGTGGGCACATTCACCCAAATCCCCCTCAAGCTCGCCTGGGCAATGACGGTGCACAAGGCTCAGGGGCTCACCTTCGACCATGTGCGGCTCGACTTCACACGGTCTGCATTCGCGCACGGACAGCTCTATGTCGCGCTCTCCCGCTGCCGGACGTTCCAAGGAATGACTCTCACCCGCAAGCTCAAGCAGGACGACCTCATCATCAACCCGCGAGTCTTTGAGTTCTGGCGGCAGATGGGATTGAGCTAGGCCCAGACCAATGACAGGCCGGCAAAAGCGTAGTATCGAACCGTGATCTTTGTCCAGGCTTGGCGCAGTCTTGTCGAAAGCTGGCAGAGATCAGTGCTCAGTTCGCTCGGCGTCATGGTTGCCTCGGTCGCCATCCTGCTGCTCGTCAGCATCGGTTTGGGGGTTCAACAGGATGTCACCAAACAGGTTTCGGATTTGGGCGCGAATGTGATCGTCTGCGTACCAGGACGGGTCAATCTCACAACTTTCAACCCGAATCTGGGCGGTCAAAGCTGGTTCAAGGAGGAGGACGCCGACCGGCTGGCAGAAGTGAATGGGGTCAAGCAGGTGGCGCTGCTCAGCTTCGCCGGAGGAGGAGCACGGAAGGATGGCAGAGAGGCTTACCCCCTCATCATCGCCGCTTCTCCCGAATGGTTCGACATGCACCAGGTGACTCTGTCTCACGGACGTCTCTACGAAAGATCAGACTACGGAAAAAATGTCGTTGTGCTCGGGGGAATCGCAGCCAAGGAGATATTCGAGCCGAACGAGAATCCTGTCGGTCAAAAAATCGACATCAACCAGCAGTCCTATGAGATCATTGGCGTGACTGCGGACAAGCAAACAGAGGAGAGCCTGTTCTCGATGCAGTCGCTGGACAACATCGCCTACATCCCGTATGGAACCTTTCTCCAAGTCAGCCCAGGGGCACAGATCGATCGCTTCATGGTTCAAACAGAACCGACAGCCGAGCCAAGAAAGCTCGTCAAGGATTTGGAGGGTGCATTGGATGAGCGTCTGGATCGGCAGCAATTCTCAGTCCTGACGCAGGAAGATCTCCTTGGGCTCATCTTCAGCGTCATGGGAATCCTGCAGACGCTGGTCGTCGGGTTGACCAGCATCGCGCTGTTTGTGGGCGGAATCGGCATCATGGCCATCATGATGATGGGCGTGAATGAAAGACGGAAGGAGATCGGCGTCAGACGAGCCGTGGGGGCAACCAGTCGTTCTGTCTTCACTCAAATCCTGGTGGAGTCGATCGCGATTGGGCTTGCGGGAGTTCTCTGCGGGCTCCTCATCAGCCTGATCGTGGCCGCATGCCTCTCGACCTGGACATCCATCAAACCCATCATGACGCCGGGCGTGCTCGCCCTGGCCTTTGGAGTCGGGGTAGGCGTTGGGGCGATCAGCGGGGTCCTGCCTGCAGTCAGAGCATCCAGGCAGGATCCGTCTACATCGCTCCGCAATGAGTAGTTAGTTCGGCACGAACTGGCAGGGAGTCTGTCCGTCGTTGATGATGAACGTTCCACCCGGATCAGACGGAAATTGCTGGATGTATTCGGGCACAAGATCGGCTTCATCAGGGGCGGCATTGGAAGCCATCCCTTTTTCCTGAATCCACTGCTCCTTGGCTCTGTCGATCATGCGGCAGTTGGAGTTGCGGACCGTCTCCTGCGACTTGCGGCGGACCTGCATCCACTGAGGCACAGCGATGCCGAGCAGGATCCCGATGATGAGGATCGTGATCATGATCTCGACCAGTGTAAAAGCTTTTCGGCGGCGCATTGTCCCCTCTGCAATCCATTTTCAGCAATTGCCCCGCACCGCGCCATCCGCAAAATCACCGGGTTTGAACCTGTGTAGCGAGAGTTATCCACGGGCGCGGCGATTTTGTAAAGAATATTTCTAAATTCTCGAAATTTTAGGACACTTTAGTTAAGAACTACAAGTATATTATAGGCATGGGCAATCGCAGTCGATTGTTCAGGAGGCCGAAATTGCTGCAACGCAAAGCATTCACATTGATCGAGCTCCTTGTCGTCATCGCCATCATTGCCATTCTCGCGGCGATTCTTTTTCCCGTCTTTGCGCGTGCCAAGGATGCCGCCAAAAAGACCGTCGAAATCACTCATCTCAAGCAGTTGGGCACTGCGACGATGATTTACGGCGCCGACTATGACGACAACTTTCCGCTCGCCTACAACTACCCTTCGACTGGCCCTGCCGGAGGATTTCCCTGGTCGCTCTCGATTTATCCCTATGTCAAGAGCTACGGAATCTACCTGTCGCCTGCGGGCAAGCCAAACGCAGTGACCAACAGCGATTGGGAGTACATCTGGTCGTTCGGAACTGTTCCGAGGTCCGAGATCAAGCTCCTTCCCTACTACACCGTGTCAGATTATCCGATCACCCGCGCACTCAACGTTGTGGGAGCGCGCATGCAGGGTGTCATGGGAATGGGTCAGGCGGGGAACGTCTGGGGTTGCTGGGGCGCGTACTGCGGACTCTGGTCAGGAGAAATCACTGTCCCGAGCAAGTCGCAGGGCGAGTTGAGTAGCGTTTCCGAGCAGGCCATGATCTTCAGCGCGGGCGAGCCGTTTGGTGACTTCTTGACCTTCGGTCAGAACATCGAACTCGGCACCTGCACAAACGGACGATCCACCTACAACCCAGGCAACGCATCCATCGCGGGGGCAACGCCGCGCTGGAACGGCGGCCCGAGGAGCTGCACAGGATGGCGCGAGGCAGGCGGCGGCGGCAGCGCAACCATCCCTGACTCTTATGCCAACAAGATCAAAGAGGGCTCAGCAGTCGTCATCATGGCCGACACTAGTGGTCGAACAATGGCGATGACACAGCTTTATCGAACTGAAGCCTGTCAGGACGATCCCAACGCCCGTTGCATGGTGCACTTCCGCGGTTAAGCTATGAAGAAAACATTTGGCTTCTTCATCGGACTCTGCCTCATCTGCTCCCTTGCCGGATGCAGTGCGGACACTCCGCAGGGAACTGAGACGGACAAGGCCAATCTTGACCGTTTGTCCAAGGAAGGAATTGGCGGACCTCCACCGGCTGGCGGATCGGGTGGGAGCACTCCTGCTCCATCTGGAACGTCTGGAGGAGCCACGCCCAATTCAGAACCGTTGACCCCTTGATGGGTCTTTGACGAAGAATGGGACACCGAACTCGGTGTCCCATTTGATTGCAGGTCATCCTTTTTTGAGCAGTTTGCGAATCTCCGTCGCGTCCACAAGGAGGTCGTATCTCCCCTCACGCAAACGACCGTGGGTTTCATCGGTGATGGGCTCTGAATATTGAAACTCGCTCAGCACATTGACGTAAAGCTGGAGAATCCCGCCTGGGATCAAGATGCCGAGCATCCGGCACAGCCAAGTCAGTTCTTCGTGAGTCACTCCGCGTTGCGTGTCGAGAATCTGAATCGTGACATCTCCAATGAAGACACCCACCTTGGGGTCTGTCCCTGGCGGCTCGCCCCATAGGAGAACAGATCGATCTCGAATGTGAAGGTGATGGAAGAAGCTGATCTTTTATCGGCGACGCGGGCCAGCAAATCCTGAGCAGGCAGCACTCGGATCGGCCCCAATTCTGGCTCAAGAAGCCTGATGATCTCACTGGCTTCGGATGGGAAGGGGCCAGAAGTGAGCGCGCCGACCATGGCATAGTCGCAGACCTTCATCCTCCGTCTCATCAGCCAGACGCAGACAGGAATAAAGACGGCAAAGCAACCTAGAACAACAATCCAAATCATCCGGCAACTATTCTTGCATTCAAAAGGCTAACCCATACCCTGCCGCTTCATCAAGACCGCGATCGAAAAGCCGCCAATCGTGTCATCGCCGCGATAGATGATCCAATCAGAGACGTCCTGTGCTTCGACCTCGACTTCGCTCCCAAGTTTGAGAAACGGGATGTACATGGGTGAGTTGTCGAGTATTCCGACAATTTTGCCATCCGCCACCGAACGGGGAGTCAGCCACATATGCTCCACATCATCGCCGCTGCAGAACCTCCCTTTGACCGAAAAGCTGTCGCCGGGCAGAGGGTTTTGGAAGGCTTCGACAAACTCCGGCCATCGGCTGCGGGCCTCCGTGATGGCAGCAGCCATCTCCTCATCGCTTTCCCAGACTCCCTCGACCGCGCCCATTCCACTCTGGAAGGCCTGACCGAACTCTCCCTGGCGAAGTAAGTCGAGCGTTTCAGAGGTCACCACGACCGTGCGCATCCCCGGATAGATGTACATGGCCATCGCTCGCTCGTCGGAAAGCAGTCCAAGTGTCCTTCCCATCAGCGCGAGGTCATCCTCATTCAGGTGCCCGCCGGTATCGCAGAGATACTCCACGGTGAGCAGTCCTCCATGATCCAAAACCGCCTGCTTGGTCCGGAGTTCGGTGATGTCCTTCGAGAACTTCTCACGGACCTTGTCCGGGGGAGCGGGATGTCCGGCAATCGACAGCACACGCTCCTGAATCATAAACTCATGCACAAAGGCGGGGACCTCGGGCGCTTCGCTGCCTTTTCGATAGACAATCTCGCCCAGTTCCGGCTCCAATGCCCGCTTGATCTGCTCGACCGACAAGACCATCGGACTGGAGAGCAGCAT
>JAEYWW010000002.1 GCA_023428805.1 Armatimonadota bacterium
CCCGGCAGAAAGGCACAAGACATGTAAACCATGTCCTGTCCCAAAATGCAAACAATCTATTGTCGCTGAACAGGGGAGGGAGGGGCCAGGCCGGGGGTTAGGGGGCGACGGTGCCAGCGTACCAGCCGGTGACGTTGACGCCCGTCACGTCGGTGACTTCGGCTTCCTTGTAGTGAATCTCGTTCACCGTGGCGATAGCCGAGGTGGGCGAGGGGTTGGGTGAACTGGAGACTTCGGCGCTGCCCGTGATGTGCGACAAGCCTCCGTAGTACATCGAGCCGGTTCCGATCCAGCGGCCATCCGGCTGGAGAGAGAACACCACGCCCGTGAACGCCGCCGAAAGCTCCGAGAGCGGTGGGGTGGATTCGCCGCTGAACTGCGGTCCGGTTCCCGGAGCCGCCGTCACTGACGTGTAGCCATTCATGCCGTACTGATAGATGTTCTCCATGGTGTCGGCGGTCGCAAAACCGGAGCCGGTCATCTGTGCTGCAGTGCCGACCGTGAAGGTCTTGCGGATGTCGCCCCAGATGATGTAGGGATCGATCAGCGAGGGAGTATCCGACGGATTGTCGGGAATCCACTCGCAACGCCAGTGAAAGTCAACGAGGTGCGTGTTGTTCAAGCTAGCCAGCAGCGTAGTCGGCACGCGCGGCAGCCAGTTCTTCTGCGCGGTCGCCGACGCCTGGTGCTCCGCCCACACGATGGCGCCCGACGCGCCGACGGACTTGCTGACTGTGACCAGGCCGGTGCCGAGATTGGCGTAGCCCCATTCATCCGCATAGGGCTGGACGACGATCGTGCCCGCCGAAGCGGTCGAAGCGAGGAGGGCGGCGAAGGCCGCGAGGGTGAAAAGCTGCAAGTTCTTCATAGATTCAAATGTGGACTCGATGTCCACATTGGCTAGGGGCGGCGGCAAAGGCGGATGTCAACTGGCGGGTTGGAGTCCGGCGCACTGAAGTGCGGGAGTCCGATAGCCCGACTCAAGTCGAGCGGTCCGATGCCGCCGGAGCGCTCCGCCTCAGCGGGGCCCTCGGATTTCCGCACGTCCGTGCGATGTCCGGGACGGGGTAGAAAGGGGAAAGCATGTCGGGGTGGGAGGAGCCGGGGGATCGGCTCAAACATTGGCTGGTGGTGATCGTGATGGGGGCAATGTTCACTCCTTTGGCCGTGCATGGGGGAATGGCAGTGGTCATGCGCCGCATCATGACCCTGCGCGGACGGGGACGGACGATGGACATTGAACTCTTCGGCCAGGATGCCGTGTTCTATGGCCTCATGATCCTCATCCCCGGCCTGCTCGGGATGGGAGGGGCGGCCTGGTACGCCTGGACGCACCTTGCTCGCCGGGAGCGGTAGGTCTGCTGCCGGGATTGTGGGTTTTTTTGACTTCAGCGTGGGGCCTTGGAGTGCCCCGCCTCACCGGGGCATCTTCCCCCGGAGTGCTCCGCTTCAGCGGGGCTCTCGGATTTCCGCACTTCAGTGCGAACCTACAACCTACCGCGCACTGAAGTGCGCGCGACCGAGAGCCCGACTGAAGTCGAGCGGTCCGTTGCCGCCGGAGCGAAGCCAAAGGCTTGCATCTCGGGAGAGGTGCACCACAAGGAAGGCGCGGCGCATCGCGCATTCCAAAGCGCGACATGAATGATCGCGCACTCCATGGAGTGCGGGCAGACATGACCGCTTTCAATTCCGCCGGAGGCGGCTTCCCGCTCTTCGATCCAAAACAGCGAGGGCGGCTCCGCCGCAAATGAAAGCGGCGATGTCTCGCCGCACTCCATATCGGCAGTCTGCCCCGGACCGCTCCGCTTCAGCGGGGCTCTCGGATTTCCGCACTTCAGTGCGAACCCACAACCTTCCGCGCACTGAAGTGCGCGCGACCGAGAGCCCGACTGAAGTCGAGCGGTCCATTGCTTCAGGGCGCAACCAAAGGCTTGCACCTCGGGAGAGGTGCACCACCAAGGAAGGCGCGCCACGCATGTAAAAGCGCGACATGAATGATCGCGCACTCCATGGAGTGCGGGCAGATATGACCGCTTTCAATTCCGCCGGAGGCGGCCTGATGCTCTTCGATCCAGGCAGCGAGGGCGGCTCCGCCGCAAGGGAAAGCGGCGATGTCTCGCCGCACTCCATATAGGCAGTCTGCCCCGGACCGCTCCGCTTCAGCGGGGCTGTCGGATTCCCGCACTTCAGTGCGCCGCATCGCGCAGCATTCTCAGCAACAAGCCAACCCCAGGGCAGGATGCCCGGGACGCCCAAGCCAATGCCGCTTTGGTGCGGGCTTCAGCCTGAATCAATCCCGGACAAAACCGACGGGGAAATGTGGTTCTTCCTGGCAGCGAGGAAATCACAAATCAGCCAGATTGCGAACAAAGACATGACGAGAATTGGCCCGGAGAGGATGAAGGGGGAGTATCGCCTGACGCTGTCGCCTCGAACGAGAATATGGATGAAGTAGGGAATCCCGCCCAATGCAAATGCGAAGATGAGCAGCAAGGTGCGGTTGTTGATGATCTTGTCGGAATTTCTTCTGGCCATCCCGACTGCCAGGAGGAAGACGAGGCCCGCAAGCACAAGCCCGCATTGGATTGCCCAGACAGGGTGCCACAGTCTTCCGGTCAATGATGAGCCCATCAAGCCCATAGCGCTGCAGTAATAGATGAACCAGCCCTTATGAAATTTGAACTGAAAATCAATGGGAAGGAGTGCCTCGCGCCCCGTCAGGATCGCGCCAAGTTTTGCAGAGCTTCTTGCCAAGCTCGGAAAGCATTCCGTTCCGTGCGGGTCAATCCTTCTTCTTGCGGAACGTGATGACGCCCGCTGATTCGGTCATCAGGCGGAGCACATCTCCGCTCTCGCGCACTTTTGGCACCGGGGGTTTTTCGAAAATTTTTAGAGTGTCCTTCGCCAAATCAGAGCCTTCTGTTTTCCACTCCGCCTGGGTTTTGTCGAGGATCTTTTCGGGTTTGAGTTTGATGTCTTCCGCGACCAACTCCCAGTTGCCGTCGAGCGTCAGACCCACCATGCTCATGGAGAAGGTGTAGTCGTTCCGAAGCTCCAACTGATAGCCTCCCATCGCTTCCAGAAGGCCGTTCGACATCTGTGCCGAGTTGGATGGCTTGGGGACAGACGCGGGCTTCTTCGCCTTTTTGGGGTCGGGAGTCGGGGCGTCCTTCATTTCGCCCTCCCATGCGCCGTAGAGCTTGACTTCGATGCTGGAAGGCGCGCTGCCGGCGGGGTTCTTCTCCGGAGCCGTTGTGTCGATCTTGGCGGGAGCATTGCCGCCGCCTCGATTGCAGCCTGCGGCCATTGCCGCCGCGATCAACAGAACCTGCCAAGCCTTCATGTGCCCCGAGTATCTCCGAAAAGGTCAATATGCAGACGGGGCGTGAGCCGCCAGTTGTTCTCCAGGCAGATCGGAACAAGCAATCTTTCCCTTCGGTGAAGCGTCTCGGCGTCCGTTCCTTCGGCCATCAGCATCACCTGGGAAGAATCCACGTCCGGCATCTCCGCCAGAATCTCCTTGATTTCGTCGATGTCGGCGAGCCCTCCCTCCGGGTTCACCACGAATTTGAATTGGCAGGCGTAATTCTCCGAGAGCTGGATGAGCGGTTCGCGGTTGAGGCGCGTCCTTTCGTGGCGGTCATGCCAATCTCCGTCCGGCGCGCTTCCGGCCAGCTTGGGAGAAATGGACATCAGGTCGCAGGCGATCTCGCGGTGAACGGTTCCCGCCGTCTCGATGGTGATGACGTGATCCTCGTGCAGCTTGTCGGCCAGTTCTGCGACGTGCTCGAAGAGCATCGGCTCCCCGCCGGTCAGAACGACGTGCTCGACTCCGGCCTTCTGCGCCGCCTCGACGATCTCTGCGATCTCCATCATCGGCCCCTCCGGCTCCCAGCTCGCATAAGGGGTGTCGCACCACCTGCAGCGGAGGTTGCACCCGCTGACCCGGACGAACGTCGACGGAATTCCAACCCACATCCCCTCGCCCTGGATGCTCGTGAAGATTTCGACGATGCGGAGCTTGCTCATAGGGCGGGATCGGTCAGGCCGAGGTCGGCGAAGGCGCGGATGCGGATCAGGCAGGCATCGCAATGGCGGCAGGGGAGGCCCTCGGGAGTCGGGTCGTAGCAGGAATGAGTCATGGAGTAGTCCACACCGAGCCTCAGGCCTTCCTGGATAATCTGCGGCTTGGTCATCTGGATCAGCGGCGCATGAATCGTGATCTGCGCTCCCTCGACTCCCGCCTTCGTCGCCAGCCTCGCCATGGACTGAAAGGATGCGATGAACTCGGGACGGCAGTCGGGATATCCGCTGTAATCGACCGCGTTGACCCCGCAGAAGATGTCGTTTGCGCCGAGCACCTCCGCCCAGCCCAGCGCGAGGCTCAGCATGATCGTGTTGCGGGCAGGAACGTAGGTGACCGGGATTCCCTCGTGATCCTCGCGGTCTTTGGGGACTTCGATGTCGGCGGTCAGGGCGCTTCCGCCGAACTGGCCGAGATCAACCACCGCCTCCCGGTGCTCCTCCACGCCGAGGGCCTGGGCGACCTTTTTGGCGGCCTCCAACTCCTGCTCGTGCCTCTGGCCGTAGCGGACCGTGAGCGCATGGCACTCAAACCCCGCCTCCCGCGCCATCGCGAGAACCGTCGCTGAATCCAACCCCCCGCTCAGCAGCACCACCGCCCGCTTCATTCAGCCTGCAAGGTACCCGTGGCGAGGCCGCGGAGCGTGTCTAATGACAGCAGATATCAAAGATAAGGCTTCAAGCGATCCAAAGCTCTTTTGGCAGCCTCCTGCTCAAACTTTGGCCCCTTTGAGATCTGCAGATACTTGAGAAGAAGCTGGGTGCCCTTTTGTGCTTGAGGCTTGGTTGTCCGGTCACCATATCCAGATAATTTGAGCCCTTCGTAGAAGATTGCGCGGTCATATGTTGGCCATCGTTTTCTAACGAGCGTGAGAAAGCGCATTGAATCCTTGTCGCTGGAGTCGTTTCCAGGCCCGGTTGTCCCAAAAGTCCAGTATCTGGAAAGCGTCAAATATGGCCCAGGCTGATCCAATTCCTTTGCGATGGGATCAAGTAGTTTGCGTGCAATACCGTACTCATGCATCAGCCATGCCCAGCTCGATTTGACATACCGGTGCTCCAGCTTCTTGAATGTATGTTTCTCGACAAATCGAGTGGCTTCGTGACCCCACCGTTGCAAGTTTGAGCTCTCCCGCATATTTGGAGTGGCCCATACATCATATTTGTTGTCACGATCACCTGCAAGATCATCAGAAGCCGCTCGTGCGAAGGCATAGGCAAGCCATATCTGCGGAGAGACATGGTCTATTGCTTGTGAGTAGGTTGCGTAACGTACATCCTTCAGCTCGGATTGAACATACGCGTCCAATTTGAGGGCAACTAGATGCGGCTTTTTGAGTCCATAGGCCAAAGTAGTTGCCTGACATGCATAAAACAACCTCTTTTCATCATCTTGCGCTTCATCAAACTTCCTCATGCAGTACCGAAACGCGTCCTCCTTTCTCCCAGACTCAGACATTTGGAAGGGTTTGTCGTCTGCGGGATATGGCCAGTAAACATACCCATACCAATCCAATCCTCCGTTTGGGAAGTAGCTAAGCTTGTTCAAGGCCATAGCGGCACTTGAAGAGGCAAGCAGGAAAATGGCAGTCACATTTCGAAAGCAACCTATCACTTCTTTACACCCTTCTGTACCACTTCGATCAATGGGATCATTCCTATTCTACAGGAAGTGTTTTGTACTCTGACTCCCTTCCCTGCTCCTTGTTCATGGATCCTCCTTGACGTCCGCTTAATGCGGCGAGATCGGGGCGATGGCTACTGCACCAGTGAAGGTTCTTATCTCCGAATTGTCTCGATGACTCACAGAGAGCTAGACTCGTTTACAATGCAGGCGGGACGATGGATGAGTTGATTGTCGCGGAGAGGCGGCTTCCGACCAGGGCGCAGGCTTGGACTTTCGGGTTCAAGGCCGCGCTGTTGCGCGTGAAGAAGAGGATTCGAGAATCGGGCGCAGAATTTCGCGGGCACACGAATTGCCAGCGCCGATCAACTCCCCCATATTTGGGCCGAAACCAGAAGCCTCCTCTGGACGGTGGCCGATGATCGTGAAGCCGCGATGGAGTTGGGAAAAGTGCAGAATCTGCGGATCGTCGTCCAAGCAGTCAATGGGCTGCGGGTCGATCCAGGCGAGGTCTTCAGCTTCTGGCACAGGGTTGGCCCTCCGAGGACACGACGGCGCTCATTCCCTGGTCCATGCCCGCAGCATCGCCCGCGACTCCTGGTTCAACCGTCACCTTCCTGGGGCCGACAGCGGCTCGTCGGGGCGCGCGGGAGATGAGGGAAGCGGCGCTGCGGCTCGACCTGGAATTCGCCGTGACCGGGGCCAGCATCGAAGGCTCCGACTTCTGGCAGGGGACGAAGGCCCGCGTCCGATCCGGATCCCCTCTCGAGGATTGCGCGCTGCTGGTCTCGCCTGCGTGGGTTGAGGATCAGCAGAGAATCATCCTGCGCGCCCTGGCCGCAGGCATCCCGGTCTTGGCAACCACGGCTTCGGGCATCCCCGAACAACCCGGCCTGACCCTGATCCCGCCCGGGGACAGCGATTCTCTGTCGGATGCGATTTCTCGAATGATCGACTGCAGAGGCAGCTTCAGTTAGCCCCTAGAAGGACTTCTCCAGATCCCCTTCCGAACCTCGTCTTTTGACGGGATTGAGGCGACAATTCGTAGAGGTATCCTGCACGCGTTATGACCCCGATCATTGCGCTTGCTTTGCTCGCAGGCCCGGGCTTTGATTTGAAGTTCGTGCCCAGCGGCATCACTCAGAAGATGGGCGGCTACTCTCCGATCCGCGCTGAATTCGGCTCCAACGCCTCGGGCGTCAACAAGAAGCCCGCTGGACTTGAAGCTCCCGGCTATGGCAAGCTGGTACTCGACGGGCAC